>NZ_LZHB01000040.1:0-59020 GCF_001690345.1 Gilliamella sp. Gris3-2 | reverse complement strand
AAAAATATAAAGTTATATTTATGATAATTTAGATTTTGTGGGATTATTGTAAATGCCCCAAACTTAGTACACAACTCACGTAGAAAATTAAGCTGCTTGTTTTAGTGTTTTATATTCGAACGGTGTCATGTTATTTTTTTGTTGTAGTTGCTGTGCCCACGTTTTACGTGCCTTTGTGGGCACTAAAGCTTTTTTATGATTTCTTCCTGAAGCTGTGATTTTAAGCTCAGCTCGGCAAACATCTGCTTAATTTTGCGGTTTTCAGCCTCCAGCTCCTTAAATGTTAGTTGTGTGTATCTAGCTTTGCTGTCGATTCTTTGAAAGCCCCCGAGCGTATCTATAAATCAATTTGTTGTCTTGAATTATAGAAAGTGGCGTAGGGGTAAATTTGGATATAAAAAAACCGCAATTAAGCGGTGAATGTTAAATATCTCGTGAGCTAATCAGTTGCACAATATAACTCGAATTCTTGTTCTTGATATTTTTCAGCCAATTGACAAAATAAATTTAATATTCTTCTTTCTTTACTTTTTTTATGAGCATGTGGTCTTAATATTGCTAACAGCGCAAATCTCTTAGGATTAAAATCTGAAATAACATAAACAAGAAAAATATCCTTATTAGGCTCTTTAGTGGCGTTGCATCTATAATATTGAGGCTGGTTCTTTGGGAATCGGTTTGGAGGCAACTTTAAATGAATATGTTGAACATTTAGCTCATAGAGCCTGTTTGGTTGTCTATACGGAACATCACGTCCAAAAATATCAGGCACTTTTGTTCGATTACTTTCTATATATTCTTTAAAAACACTAATTAATTGATTTTCAAAATTAGGGAATTCTATAAATGTATCAGCAAATAAATATCTGGCTTCCTCTAAAATTATAACATCAACCATGATTACTAAGCCTTGTTTTTGATTTCGCTTAATAATTTATTAGTTGTATTGTTTGCTAACGATAAAATATGAGTTGTATTTATTCCACTATTATAATAAGTTGGAACCACATCAAGTGAATCCCTTATTTGCATTATTCTTGTAATTTTATTTTTCAAAGACAATATTAAGCGAAGTGAATCTTTAATATCCATCTTTGTAATTAAATTATTATTTATAAATGTAAAAGCTGAGGACTCCACAGAAACTAAATTTTTTAGCATTGCAGAAAAATCATAATTTTTTATAAAATCACAGGAAAAATCATCAGTTATTTCATATAAAATATTTTCTGAATCTTTCAATGTTTTAACCAAGTCAATATTAAAATAATTGATTACTTTATTTTTTAAATTTACCATTTTAATATCTTCGTGGTTAATTTCACTTTTTGTTTGATACTGAGAGGACAAAGCCATAGCTCCAGACGCAGCTGAATTCAAAGAGACTAAACTCGTAGATAACAATACCGCAACTGCTACTTTACTCTTCATTATTATATTACCACAATTAGAATTGATGAAAAAATCCTTAGGAATAACGGAAAAATTATATTCAACTTAAAGTAGCAATACAACAACTATTTATCTTTTGACAAATAAAACACAAAAATACATATAAGACTTCATTAATTTTATTTAGTGATAAATCTATAAAAAATTAAATTTTTTTGATAAATATTGTTGACTTTTATTGTAAGTTAACTTACAATAAAAACATCAAGCGAGGGACTTGATAAGGTAAACCCCCGACCTAAGACGAGGGCTTAAGGAGAATTAAAATGAAAAAGAAAATATTCATTTTAATTCTGCTACTTTTGATTAGCTCCCCAGCATTCTAAAGTAGTTCAAAGGAGAGGGAAACCTCTCCGATGACCTTAAATATAACAATTTAATTTTAAAAAATCAAGGCGGATAACATGGCATTAACAAGAGTTGAAATTAATCAAAAAAGCGACCAAAAACGAGGAGTTAAAGTAAAAGGCTTTAAACTACACGTTGATGATATCGCATTAATTGAACAAGCAAGTAAAGATCTAAACATCTCACAAGCTCAACTTATTGTTGATGCTGTGAAATTTTACCTTGATAACAAAAAAGCCTCTTAATTGAGGCTTTAAAATATATAAGGAATAACTTAATGAAAAGTAATTTTTTACAAACAATATGTGCAACTGTTATTGGTGGTTTAATATCAGCATTTGTTAGTGTTGTTGTTACATATTACATTCCCAAGTTGCAACAAGAAGAAGAAGGAAAAAAATGGCTACAAATTTTTGCTGTTGAAATAGAAGGCTATCATGGTTCTGATATAATCTGCGAACGCATTCAGACAGTAAAGAAAAAAATAAAAGAATTTAATAATACAAATCCTTTAGAAAACAGATTAATTACTCCTGACTCCGAATTAAACTTACCTTCAATTTATAAATCTAACCTAGATAAAATTGGATTATTAAAATCAGAAAACGCAGAAAATATTATGAATTTCCATACTTATTTTAATAATTCTTTAATAATTTTTAGTGAATCATCAATATATAACAAGGTTGGATTTAATAAAAAAACACTCAACGCTTTATTAGAACAGTTAACAAATGCTGAAAAATACAGAAAAAAAGTATTAGGCTCAGCCAATATAAAATATGAGTCAAAATGCGAAATAGACTAAGTTGCATATTGAACAATAAAATAAAAAGCCCAACTATTTTAGTGGGCTTAAATTTTATGCGTCCAAAACCGCATCATATACATATTATCTATCCGTATATCCGTACAGTCAAGTATTTATTGCATATTACAAGTCTTTCTTGTTGCTGTGATTTGTAGATCCATACCTAACGCATGAATAATTTTAAGCATAGTGTCAAATCTAGGTTTTTTAGCTGATAAAGTTTTATATAAACTTTCCCGCCCAATCCCTGCTTCTTCTGCTATTTTTGTCATACCTATTGAACGAGCTACATCATTAAGTGCTGCGATAAATTCTTCTGATGAAATATCCTCGTGTAAAAATTCTGAAAGATACATAGCTCTTTCTTCATCAGTATTAAGGAATTTTGCCGCGTCAAATTGCGTCACTTTAACCATCTTTAATCTCCCTCCAAAGTTTCACCGCTTTTTCTATATCTTTCTTTTGTGTTGATTTATCACCACCACATAGTAAGAGATAGGTAATATCGCCATCCTTTGCGTAATATACTCGATACCCTGCACTGATCCTCGCCAAAAAAGTGGACAAAAGTCGCCTCTATGATATAAACAAAAATCATAGGAGACAAATATCATGGTTAAAAAATTTAGTATCGAATTTAAACAACAATCAGTGGATTATGCGTTATCTAATGCACACCTTTCTATCAGCGAACTTGCCAACCACTAGGTGTGGGTAAATCAACCCTAGATAAATGGATTAGGCAACTTTCCCCGAATAAAACTAGCCATCGAGAGTTAACCACTGAGCAACAGCGGATAATGGCGTTAGAAAAAGAGATTAAAGAACTGAAAATGGCCAATGATATACTAAAAAAGGCGCATGTGCATATCATCAACAATCCAAGTCGGTGAAGTACGCTTATATGAAAAATCATTTAACTAGCTATCCCGTTACTAGGATATGCCGATTACTTGGTGTCAGTTCATCAGGTTATTATGCTTGGTTAAAAAGAGCAAACAAATCCGCCAAACTCAGCGAGTATATCCAAAAGCAGTATTGGCAACATAAAGCTCGTTTGGGTGCGCCAAGCCTGCTTCATGATGCAAGAGAAGCAGGCTATCAAGTTTCAGAAAGAACAATTAGCCGTATTTTGCAACAATTGGGATTACGAAGTAAAGCAGCACGTAAATTCAAGTATAAAACAGACACAGCTCATCACAATATTGCGCCCAACACGTTATATAGGCAATTTAACCCTGATAAGCCTAATAAAACATGGGTAACCAATATTACTTATATTAAAACGGGGGAAGGTTGGTTATATTTGTCGGTGATTATCGATTTATATGGACGAAAAGTGATTGCTAGGCAAACCAGTCGCTACATAGACCGCCATTTAGTGTGTAATACATTAAAACAAGCTTTATTTCGGCGTCACTTTCCTAAAAATGTACTCATTCATAGTGACCAAGGAAGCCAATATTGCAGTGCTGATTTCAAGCAATTATTGTTACAATATGGACTAAGGCAAAGCATGAGTCGAAGAGGAAACTGCTTTGATAATGCGGTTGTTGAAAGTTTTTTTCATACACTCAAAACACACATTATTCATGACTGTTACTACAAAACGAGAAAACTGGCTAATAAAGCACTATTTGAATATATTGAAATCTATTATAATCGGATACGCCGCCATTCAGCCAATGGCTGGGTATCACCTGAACAATATGAACAACAATATTACCAAAACGAAAAAATGATAGAGGCGGGCACTGTCTAATATTTTGGCGAGGATCAAAAGCTTGTTTCTATTAGGTTTTCTGAACATTTTTGAATTT
Organism: Gilliamella sp. Gris3-2; assembly: GCF_001690345.1. NCBI lineage: Bacteria > Pseudomonadati > Pseudomonadota > Gammaproteobacteria > Orbales > Orbaceae > Gilliamella > Gilliamella sp. Gris3-2. The sequence continues at coordinate 54,589 of NZ_LZHB01000040.1, read as the reverse complement.
TATTGAACGGTATAATTTCGACCTCAGCAGGAATCTGAATAAAATCATACCATTTTGATTTATAAAAATTTTAAAATAACACAAAACAACATACCGTTTAAAATACCGTTAAAATAATATTTGAAGATAGATTTTATATATGTCGATTATTCTAACACTTTCGCGATCCACTTCCCAACTTTCCAATTCAAATCCACACTCCAAAAAATATTAGTTTATGATGAATAAAACTAACTAATCTTACATAACATGATAACAATAAACTACACACTACCAATTTACATACGCATGACGCCCGAGGACTTCGAAAATGAAATTACGGGCGAATGCTACATTATCAACAGCGACAACGAGCACAATTATGTATTCTATCAAACGCAGAAAACACTATACGATATCGCCGATTTTGTAATGTTACATGACGCTGTTGAGTATTGTAAGTTGAAGATTGATAGTGTGTTTTGATTATTCAGGCTTAGCTGGAAATATAGCATTAATATCAGACGCATCAACACGCGTTAACAAGATTCGATATTTTTTCCATGATTTTAACTGCGCTTCTTCGTCTGCTTCTTGCATATCAAGATCGATAATATCTTGCAAAATAGCTATTTTTTCGTTAGCTTCGTTGATTAATGAGTTTTTTAAATTTTGATTGTTTTTGATGAGATGTTCATTTTTTGCATCTTCATCTAATACCCATTTTTTAGCTTTGATATCCCACTTACAAAATTCAAACGGCTCTAACAGAGTAAAACCGTCTTTAATTTTACCGAGATAATCGATTTTTTCCGCACTTTTTGTATCAATGTTATATACCGTTTTTTCTCGATGATCCTCAACTAAAACCCATTTTCCGTTTTGTTCACATGGACAATAGCCGTTTTTGAATTCAGGCGCTATGCGTAACGCATTATCTGGCGGTAATGTGTCATCGTTCGCTTCTAATTCATGTGTGAATGGTTTTAGTTCATTTGTGTTATCAAAATAATAATTAATCATATTACACTCCCAAGTAAATAACAGGTGTCATACCGATGTTGATTGGTCTATTTTCGTGAGCTGTGGGGACTACATTTGAAGCATGAAAATCGTAACCGAACGCTGGCCAGTCCTTTTTCTGTTCAAACGCACCGTTTTCGGGATAAATTGCATTTGAGCCAGAAAACGCGCCGCGAGAGTAATTAGAATGATTATCTACAACACCTGTATCGAAATGTCCCCAGATGTCTCGAATAGCATCATCTTCTGGACTGCCTACCTGCCTACTTATACCATTAACCGCACGCTCAAAATAACCTCGACCGTCGGGCGCAAACGCTGTTGGTACATTAATGTATTGTTTGCCGTCAATTGTTTTGATTGTTATCCAGTGATCGGATTTATAATTAGCCGACAAATTATTTAAAGCTTGCCCTTGCGGTGAATCTAGCAAGAAATTATCACCGTTGCGAAAATACCACCCGAACGGCAGCTCATCACGACGAAACGGCATTAAGCGCTGGTCGCCAATCATGTCTTTTACAACTATATGATTACCAACAATGTAAGTAGGTGAACCGTTCACGTCCTCTTTAACGGCCGGAACAGCGCCGACATCATCAGCCGTCGGTTTATTATTCGGCGAGTAAACTCGTTGGCCTTGTTCATTTAGAACTTTTACATCTAACGCCCCGTCTATTGACTGATTTTCTTCACCTGTTTTCTTGATAAAACTTGTAGTGTCAACTGATAGCGCAGCATTTTTAGCTTCATCTGCTGATTTTTTAGCTTTTTGTTCAGATATTTTAGCGTTGTTTTCAGACGCTTTAGCAGCATTAGCGCTATTACTAGATTGCTGAGCTGAGTTACGAGATGCTGTTGCTGATGCGCTAGCACTATTTGCATATGATTTAGCTGAATCTGAATACGATTCAGCTGATGTACTAGCATTAGTTGCTATTGTTGCTGATTCACTTGCTGATTGTGCAAAATCTTTGCTTTGTTCAACAAGTTTTATCAACTCTTTTTGTATTGCATATTGAGATTTTATTGTGACAACTTGTCCATCTGGTGCTGTTAATGTTACCTCTCCATCACCCGTTAATAAGGTTTGCCAAGCGTCTAGTTGGATTTGATAATAATTCAACATTTCTGATACGCGCAATGCTAAAGCTTCAATGGAAACTTTGGGGGAAGTCGGTATTTCGTACGAGACTCCCGTCTTACTTACTCCGTTATACTCTTTTGCTAGTGTTAATTGAGTGTCTGATTGAATGGATGCAATCTCATAAATTTCTATTGTGCTTGATGTTTGTAGTATCAACATTTGCCCAGAACAAATGCCTATTAATGGATTAGCCCACTTAGTGTTAATTCCAGTTATTATTTTGCTGTTATTGGTTACGTTTACCGTACCAGTTTTGTACCAAGACATAATTTTCCTCAAATTTTAAACATAAAAAAACCGCCACATGAGCGGTTTTATTGAACAAATTGAATTATAATTTAAACAATGCCTTTAATTGCTTTTCTTTTTCGGTGTTTGCGCATTTGATATCAATTAAAGTATGAGTTTTCTCAGTCGGGAAATTATCTAATTTCTGCCGTATAGAGCCAGCTAACTTGAGCTTTAAATCATAGTGATTGTCATTGATTTTTTTAATCTTACTGATTTCAAAGCTTTTTATTGCACCTCCCAACGTGTTTTCTTTGTAAATTGCCTCACAATTTAATTGTTTGGAATACGAATTGCTAGAAAATAACAACATAAATAACAATATTATTTTTTTCATCATTGCTCCATTTTTAAAATTTAAAATAATTTTCAGCGTCTAAAATCATTAACGGAAAGTTTGAAGTAAATTTTCCATTAAATGGGTGGGTCCATTCATAATTTTCGTGATTTATATAAGATGGCGCTAGACTAAATCCATTTGAAGCAAAGCCAACTTGCTTAGTGATGCCACTGTATTTATCGAAACTCGCATAACCGCCAATTGATGTCGGAATGAACATGGGGCGTCTAATATTAGGTATACTGACGAATTCACCATGGCTAACAGCTCCAAAGCTGTATAGCTGTGGATTAATTAAAAGCCCTGATGTTGAATCACATACTGTTTCCCCATATGAATTATAAATCCTCATCCCGTATTTTGACAGGGTATTTATTGTTTCTTGTTTTGCAAAAACAACTACTTTTATGGAAATATCATAATTTAATCTTACACCATCTTTATTATGAGCAAATAAAGCATGTTCATAAAAATCACGATTAAACCCGATTCCGATTGAAGTATTTTGTTTGTCACTATAAACAAAGACTGCACAATTGTTGAAATTCAGGTGCGGATTAATATTGCTTGGTCGCCAACCATCTTTAGCTGATATTGTAATGTCTCCCTTAAATACCACGGGTGCACATAATGATGCTTGATTGATGGAAAAAAAGTTATTTTGACCTGTAAATGAAATCCCTATTCCTGAAGCCGGATTATGCATCGGATAACCAATTATTATACATAGTTGGTTATACCCACTACCGCTATCACCACCATACCCCCACGCGTTTGGGCCATTTGCCAAAATAACTTGTCGATTATTGTCTAGATAACTGCGTGAATCAAATGCGCCACAAACCCAAATATTGGTACCGTCTTCATCCATCTCAAAGTCAACATTATAACCAGAGCCGTTTGTTAAATGCACATAATACTGATACCCATCAGGAACATAAATGCCTGTTTGGTGCTGTTCAACACTACATATCCCTAAAATACAACACATAGTGTGAGATGAATCTAATATAATATCAGGTCCATCAGTACTAAAAATCTTTAAGCCGTAACTTGACACTTTTACCTCACAATTTACCTAGTTTTACTCTTAGTACATTTCTTTCATCAAAGACAGCTAATCCACTACCGTTTAATTCAATTCTTCCGCCTCCAAGAAATGAGCTATTTATCTCAAAATTGCCATCCTTAAATAACCGCCATCCCGATTTCCCGGGAACATAATTTTCAGATTGAATTGTGTCCGAAATTGTTGCGAAATTTAATGACGCCCTGCCGATGATTGCGCCATTCATGATTACATTGCCATCTTTTATGATAAAAGCTGGGACAGGGTTGCCATTTGCTTGGTTCATAACCATGAATTTATCAGCAAGAAAGATGACATTTGACTGCATGCCATTATCGGTATTCTCAACGCCCATTGTCATGCCTGCGACATATTGCTGTCCTTTATCATCGATCTTAACTTTCATTGTTCTGTGAGCTGAAATTTTGCCATTGAGATTATTTACAGTTTCGCTAACGTCAGAGATTGATGTAGATACGTCCCCCACTTTCGTGTTGATGGATTGAATGGCTTGTGCTGTAGCTGAATTTTGTTCTGCAGTAGTTTTTTTAAACTCTGTTAAATTACTGCTAACATCACCGTATTTAGAGTTTAACTCGCGTAATGCAATTGCGGTTGCCTCTTTTTCAGTTAATAAAACAGAATTAGTTTCTTTTATTTCAGCCGATAAGCTACCATTTTCAACTCTGCGACGGCGTGTTTCGGTATCATTAGCTAACGCATTTTCAATGATCGCTTTTGCGTTTTCTATTGAACTAATCGCCGCATTATCAACTGAATCAATAAGAGAGTTCCAAGCATCGGTTTCTTTGATTTCATCAAAAATATGGTCAGTTAAATCGTTGGTATTTGTACTAGAAATCCCTCTAACCCATTCTGTCCAATCACTAACGTTTCCGATCTTATCAACCAATCGAGCACGGTAGAAAAACACTTGACCAATTGATAATCCTGTTTGTGAATAACTACAACTTGGATACGTAACATTACTTAACAATAGCGCCTTTTCTTCACTCTCATTTGTAGAGTATTGGATTTCAGTATGACTTGTGTCACCGCTACCGTCAGGAAACGACCACTTTAAATCAACGCCAAAAACAACGTCATCACTAGCTGTAAACCCAATTGGTTTGTCTGGTTTACCAACCTTACCTTTAATTGAAGTCGCTTGTGAGTATGCCCAAGGTGAAGATACGTCAATTGCATTAACAGCTCTTACACGAACTTCATAGACACCTGAATAAACCCCCTCAACAGTAAAATTTGTGCCGTTTGTACGACCAACATTAATCCAAGCTGAATTATCTTTTCGCCATTGAGCAACGTAGTTTGTTGCTCCTTCCACTGTATCCCATGTTGCATTTAAAGATGCAATTGACAAGCCTTGAGAGATGTAGCTACTTTCTGAAACAACAATATTTTTTGGAGTAGAAATTGAACTTGGTGGAGTAACGGTAATAGGTTTTGACTCAATCCGAATACCCTCATCAATATATTTGAATTTATCAGGATCGTGCTGAATAGCCGTTATTGTAAACCGACCTTTTTCAGTTGCCGATATTGATGTCACTCTAAAATATTGAATTGCAATATTATCACTATCTATACACCAAACTGCACCAGCTACAGGTTCAATTTTATAGTTAGCAGAAACCGTAATCGTTTTTTTATCGGTACTGATTGCTTTGATGGTTCTGCTTTGAGCTGTACCATCTGGCAAGTTAATTACTAGTCGATCGCCAGCGCTATAATCAACAACTCTATCTAGCGTTATTTTTCGCCCAGAAACGGCATGAATTCGCCCACCGTTTTCTTTACCTGAACGAGACGGATCGGCTACTCCAATAATTCGTGCAGGCATAGGAATATAACCATCCAAGCCAACAGTAAAGGTTATTACTTCATCTTTCGCATTGGAAAGTAATGCCCAACGCCCTCTTCTCTGCGCCTCTGCTTGTGATGTACAGCCGATAGCTGTTAATTTCATTACATTAACATCGTATCGACGCATTAAATCATAGTCCCATACAGCTTCTACATCATCACAATAATGGTTATTGGGGTCAGAATAAGCAACTAAGCACGAAGTATATCTATTTTTATATGAACCACCTGAATATGCAAAATCACCGATAACGTTAGATGGATGATAGATGAAATCAGGCTCGTCTTGTGGCATGTCAGCCGTTAAACAAATCTGGTCATTACCCCAAAAAATTATCCCACGAAATGACGCCACCAAGTCTTTAAGTACTGTGTAAGCGTCCTCTTGACTTTGTATATATTCATTACAAGCAAAACGTGGCTCTTTGCCACCCTTCCCATCAGATACCATCTGATCGCAGTATTGCCCTAGTTGATAGATAGACCATTTATCTATCATAGTAGAATCAATCCGTAACCCCATGCCTGCTATCTCATCACGCATTAGATAATAAGCAAGCCAAGCAGGATTATTCGTGTAAGCCATTTTAAAGCCACCTCGCCAAATTCCCGAGTATGTTCGACTAACAGGATCATAATTATCGGGAACTTGAACAAGTTTTCCTTTTAACTTGCAACTAATCTTTGGCACGGCTCCGTTAAATTGACTAGCGTCCAACTCAATATAAAGCAAAGCGGTGTTAGGGTAGCGTAATTTGCTATCAATCACTTCTGCGTAAGAAGATACAGCAAATGCGTTAATTAATTTACTATTAGAGTTAGAATCTGGTGTTAATCGTCTTACTCGAATAGCCCAACCATTTACCGCACTTGGCAGATTTATGCGATGATCTCTTTGATATTCAGATGTGGTTTTACCATTAAATTCAGCATTCACAACCGTTTCAAAAGCACTACCATCTGTTGATAGATCAATTGCATACTTTGTGACTGTACCAACCATATCGCCATTTTCTTTATATTCAACATGAGTAGGCAAACTCAACTTAATTCTAATTGCATCTAAATCTAAATTAGAAAATGAGCGAACCCAAGGTTTATTGGCTTTTACTATATAATTCGCTCGCAACTCATTACTGATTTCAGGAATACCCTTAATATAATCTTGAGTTTGTGAGCCATTACGAAACTCCCACGTAACACCATTAAAATTACGTGAACCATCGGCATTAGCCAACGGGGTGTTATCAATATAAATATTTTGTTCTGTAATATCGCCTTGAATCTCACCCTCACTCAATGCAATCAATGCTTTAAGCTTAGCTGTTGAAAGTAGATTATCTGGTTGTTCATACGGCTTATGCTGTTTTTTACTACCACCTTTTTGACCCTCTATCAAATGCATAATTCACCTATTGTTGATCTTCTGAATAAATACCAGCATTAATTACTGCACCACCAATTTCACGCTCACCTAGCAAAATAGCTACAGGATAACCCACCGCGTTGGTATTAACTGGCGCACCAAATCCATAATTGGGCTTGTTTTCTGCGCTAGATGAACCGCCAGCGTTAAATTTCGGCTGAGGTGTGAGCAATTGAACAACCCCGCCAAGCATCATGCTAATACCGATTCCTGTTAAAATCGATGTTGCAGTAACCGTTGTGGCAGCCATCGCTGCTCCCCACGCCGCCAGTGACGCACCTGCCGTAAAAAATGCAGCCACTAACGCAATAGCACCAATAATAATTTGTAGCATTCCGCCACTTTTAGAGCCTTGAGCTACAGGCATGATCATGTAATTTTTACCACTTGCATTAATATCAAACTCATCAATACCAATGTTTTTGCCGTCAACAAAAAAAGCAAATTTGACACCTTTCATATGCGCTGAACTCATGTATTTTTCAAAGCCTTTTATCGTTGCGCATAACGCTCTTAACACTTCTTTAATATCTTGCACATCGTATTGATGATTCTTGCCAAATTGCTTAGCCATTGCGCCTTTAAACGTTACATTACTCAGCATTAAATAACTCCTTGTGTCGTACTATTCGAACGGTTCTATCTCTAAAATATTTACCGTATGGTGTTCTTGATGATAATTGACCATAAAGATGATGAAGAATAAGATTGTCACCAAAATAAATAGCAGCATGGTTTGTAACTTGCGCACCAATTCGCATCATAATGATGTCGCCAATCTGCATGTCTTTGAGGTCCACCTCAACAAACCCCTCTGATTGCCAGTTGTCATCATAAATATTTTCATCTCCACTCTCCCACCATTCATGAGTAACAGAATAGTTTTTTAAACCGATGTTATACTCACGTTTATAGTAATCCATGATCAATGCCCAGCAATCAGCATACCCTAGCAGCCATTGACGCCCCGTATAATCCCGATTTATACGCGGTGATATTGTGCAAAAATCACCATCAGGGACAGACATAATTCCCCATTCAACACCCGAATAATCGCATTGAATACGGTCAAATTCCGACGGGACAAGTGATACCACATCAGGATGAGAGTGAATAATCATAATGATTTCACCCTGTTTCTCAGCTTCTAGTTGCTCATCAGGTGAGATTAAAAAATGCTCTTTGGGATTGTCTGATATGTTTTTACAAGGTATATATTTTTGAGTTTTACCCGTATCCACAATTAGACCACACGCCTCGTTAGGATATTCACTTTCAACATGTTTTTTTATTGCATCTAATAATTTTTGTCTCATATTATTTACCTTGTAAATTTGCCGCAGGGAAACCACCAAAAGGAAGCGGATTATTACCATGGCGAGCTTTACAATCCTTTAATAAGCCACCGCATTGATCTTTAGCAGGATCATCAGTCTCTATGCCATCTTTAGTGAAATACTTATTGCCTGCATAGTCACATCCCGTCCCAGTTCTATACCAACCACGCATACACCAAGTGCAAACTGTTGTTATTTGCCGTGTGGGTAATTTAAGATTTTGTATGTCAAAAGGTGAACACAGCTCAAATTCAACGGTCGCTTTTGTTTCTTCGCGCTTGTTATTGATAAAAAATAACTGGACTCGTTCTTGTGTTGGGTCTGCAGTAGGATTTCCATTAAGCCAATTATCCGCATCAAGGTACTTAGCCATTGTCGTGTGGATTTTGACTTTTGCTTGGACCAAGTCATCATAATCAATACAAAGCCGAGTTACCCTACCGTCTATATTGCCAACCGATAATCTTGGTGTTGGTTGTGAGCCAGTGCTACTTAATTCAATGTCTTTTAACTCATATGGATACGGTAAATATTCTTTACCTTGCCATTTTATTGATGGTAAATTCTCAGTGGCAAATGACGCCCAACCGTCAGGTGAAATATTATGAGCATGAAATCTCAGTACTTCATCAAGACCAAATTTTGTGCCATCCACCTCTATTAGTTGTATAAGCTGGTTACCCTCAAGTGCTTGTAAATCTTGTGTTATTGGCATAGCTTTCTCCAGACATAAAAAAACCGCCACATGAGCGGTTTATTCAAATTAAAAATAAATTTAATAAAATCAACACCTTTACTACCATTTTTTAATCAAGGTGAATAAGCTTGAATAAATTTGAATGATAATGAAACAACTCTGCCGCCAACAAATTCGGATTCGATAGATTTATTCACAACTCGATACAATTTTTCTTCGCCGTACGGGTTTTTCCACTTAAACGACTTTATGATGTGCGAGTTTAAAAAATCACGAACTTCTTTTATTTCATTGATGCATCCTGTATAAGTTAAGTCCCAAGATTCGCTAACATTATTAATACCCGACACCCAAATTTGCGAATAACCGTCACCAAATCCAGCTTCGTTAATGTTTGATGAATCTGTATGTTTCGGATTGCCCATTGTTTTCCATTTAAAAACATCTATTGTCATTTCCTCCTCCTAATACCTATCTTGCGCGCATCAGGTTATATAAATCACCGCCCGGTGAAACAAGTTTTTTTATCGTTTCATTTACGCGCCGATCAATTATTGCAGCAGCTTGACTTTCAATAGAATTTGCATCAATGCTTGAGTTAGCCGCCCCTGATTCACTATTAGATTCCATGTTTAATGTCACATTAGTATTAACATTTATAGCGCTTGATGATTTATTAGACTTACGAGTAAAAGCAATTGGCGATGCGTGACCAAGATTAACTGCTCCACCGCTTGCGTACCCTCGCTGTGCTTCATTCATCAACGCGTAAAGATTGCCAACACCAAGGCGTTTTGTCGCTTCTTTAGTGAATACGAATTCGCCCTTGTGAACAATGCCCGCTGGTTCATACTTATTGCCTCGCCCTGTAAAACCGCACGAGTTAATGCTGTATCTAACATCCCCACCAGTTGCATATCCACGGATTAACCCTCCGTTGTATGCTTGCTGTAGCCCTCCCGTTGCTGCACCAGCACCAGCGCTAGCCATTCCAAACCATTTCATTGATGACTGTATTGCTTGAGCAACTAGCAACTTATTGATAATTTCAATAATGTTGGTGAGAATTGACTTTGTCAGGCTCTTGAAGCTCATTTTCCCAGTCGTAACAAATTCAGTTAATGAGTGGCTAACAGAACTCATGGTTTGTTGTCCTAAATCACGAAATGCATCAAACATGTTCCGTGAAGCATCTGAAAACTCATTAATACCCACTTTTAGCCCTGCGAACCAATCAGTTTGATTAATGTCTTCCTGCTGCCAGCTTTGTTGTAACGCTTGTTTTGCCTTGTTATATTCCTCGGTGATTTTTGTTATTTCTGTAGGGTTACTAGTACCTTTAAGCGCTATATCACGCTGAGCGTCAAGCTCTGACATTTCATTGTAGCGATTCGCATTTTTTGACGTCATGCCGAACGTAGCTTGACTAGCTTGAGATTTTGCAGATAAGTTTGTTGTGTACTCTTGCATTTTACGAAGCGCTTTAGTCGCCGTTTCGTATTGTGTAATTTCCTCACTAATGGCTGCATTTTTAGCAAACTGAGCAAGTAAAGCATCTTTATGTGCAAGTACATACTTTTCATGCGCTGACATTCTTGATTTATTGCCAGTACTTTCTAGCGTTTGAATCTGAGCTTGTAAATCAAAGTACTTTTTGCGCTCTGAAGTAATCGTGTTAACTGTTAAACTCTGTTCACGCAGTGCTTGAAGCTGACTTTTTAAGCTGATTTCTTGCTGTTGTGATGTGCGTAATAAATTGGTTGCTGAGCTTGTTTTTTCGGCGTTGTTAGCTCTAATCTTTGCTGCTGCTTTGTCTATATCCTCTTTTGTGACCGAGCCTGGAGCAATTTCGTTGGCTCTCTTTGCTGCGGCTTCCATTTCTTCAATTTCAGCTTTTGCGCGCTCGCTACGCGTCATTATCATTTGTGAGTATTGGTAGAACGGGCTTTTTGTTGGGTCTGTTGCTTTATCTGCATTCCCGCTTATTGCTTTTAAAAGCTGTAACTTTAATGATGCGTCGCTTGCTTTATTTGCAATTTCAATTAATCCATTAATTAGTCCTTGAAATTTGTCATTGCCATTGTCAGAAGTTTTATATAAATTTCCAAGTTTATTAATTAAGTCATTAATCTTTTCTGATGCTTTAATTGAATCGGTCTCAGCTTTAATGTTAGATAAATCAACAAGCAAATCTTGAGCTTGCTCTTCTGTTATATCGAAATATTCTGCATAACTAGAAACTTTACTTCTAATGCCGGATGCCGATTCCAAAGCTTCATCATTAACATTTTTAAGCGCTGCACCTAAATCCTGTCCACCCTTAGTGAGACGTTGAATAGAATCAAGAACTGCATCTAAATCCGAAGTGCCGCTACGCCCGAGCCTCTTAAGCGTTTCTTTCCACCCTACTTCAGCATCTTTAAATCCGTCTTGAAGCTGAGCCTTAATTCCTGAAATAGTTTTTTTTACATCTCTTTCGCTTGATTTTAACAACCCCTCAACTAACGGCCTATTTTTCTTAAGTAACTGCATCATATCGTCAGACAAGAAAGTAAAACCTGTTTTTTTGTCTGTATTCAGCACCCTATTTAAACGATCTTGCGCTGCCGCTAATTTATCTGTAGCGCTTTCAGTTTCAAAAAGCTTCGGTATCATGCTACCAAGCAAGCCGACCATGGCAGAAATGCCGATGTTCACAGGATTTAACGAGGTTAACAGCGTGCTAAAAGTATTGCCTATGCCATTTTTCATGATCATAGACATACTAGAAGTTTGTAGACCTGTGAAATTTCCTCGCATCATCTGTGTCGTCATTGTAGCTAACTGGTGCTTAGTAGCTAAAGAAGCTGTGCCTAATTTTTGGGTTTCTTTCGTTGCTTGCGTTAGTTTTCGAATATAAACATCAGCAGATGAGCTAACTCCAAGTTGTGCAGCTTGATATCGCAATAATTGCTCTTTTGATAGATTCTGAGTAGCAACCTGCGCTTTTAATTTATTTAAAAAATCAGTTCGCGCTTTGCTTGCAATGTTTTCAGCCGTCGTTACTTCTTTTTGCTTGATTGCAATATCTGAGAGCAATTGGCTATAATTGTGGATATCTATTTGACCGTCTTTATAAGTTTTTGCAAGCATTTTTCTAACTCTTGCAAGCTCTTTTGAGGCAGTATTAACATCTTTTAAACTGTCAATTTGATTTCGAAAACCAACATATAATCTATCGCTAGATTCAGCAAATTTTTTCGCCGAGTTTGTATTTTCTGTAAGGCTTTTACGATATTCGGCAATACGTCGATGAACTTCGTCAACCTCTTTAGCTGTTCGAGATAATGAGCTTTTGATAATTTGTTGTGAGTTTTCGAACTCATCAGTAGCAGACGCCGCACCCTCCGCCTTTTTACTAAAATCATCTAGTTTTTTATTCGCTTCATCGACGCTTTGCACATCAATCTTAAGCTTTAGCGATGTGATTTCTTCTGCCATAATTTTCTCCAGACATAAAAAAACCGCAATTAAGCGGTCTTATTTATTAAGTTTTGTGTTTAATTCTTTTTAAATACAAAAACGAATTTAATGCAATCTAAATCATAATCTAATGTTATTTTTTCTGCCAATTCAAAATTCATATTAACAATGCTATCAAGATCGGCGTCAACATAGATATAAAAAGCATGTATTTCATTTGCAGATGATTCCGTTTCTGTTCGTACGGGTGTTGTTTGATGCAATCTGCATATATTGACAAGCAAATTAAATAATTTATCGAATTGTATTGGTGACAGCATATTTTTTCCAGATAACAAAAACCCGCCGAAGCGGGTTTGAATTGCTTTGGTGGTCAATAACAAATTAACTAAATTTAAATAAGCCCGAAAGGGCTTTATGGTTATTTGATTCTGGTACAGTGCATTAATGTTTTAATTTTCTCATTGTCCTCTTGTTTATCTTGCGTTCTAGTGGACTCAGAAGTAAGTTTAAACTCATTATCTGATATATATTCAAGTTTGGTGAATCCGACTATTTTCCTGTCACCCAAAGAATCTTCGTAACTTTCGTTCAATTTTTTGAAATCCTGCTTTATTTTTTCATCACTATCAGGCAGCTTTACAAAAAGACTATCATTTTCTTTTAAATACGTAACTAATGATTTTCCGTGGTCAATTGTTGTTGAATAGTTTTGAAATACCCCATTCTTCCATTTTGCTCTTTGTTCGGTTGCGCCACACTCCCAATCCCCAATAAGCATTTCCTCAGTTACTTTTTTTTCTTCACAGCCAAATAAAACTAAGCTAACCAAGCTAATTAGTAAAATTCCTTTCATGCGATACATATGATCCTATTTTATATTAACTATTTTACGTTAATATTATGTGATCATTGAGTTAAGAGCAATAAAAAACCACCTTCAGATGGTTTGACTGATGGGTGATTTTTCAAATGTTACCCTTTAAACTAACAATTATTTTGATTTGTGCATTAATTTCAGGGCTTCGCTTTCCATGATTTGGATATCGTTAAAAATAGTCTCGTTTTCAGCTATGTTGTTAACTTTCATAACCCATGGTAAGCAATTGTAATCAAGCCCTGTAACGCCACCCATGCTTGTACGCCATTGGGTGGACATTGCTTTAAATAGCTTAAAAACATCTAAATTGTCTTGCCATATTTCTACATACTCATCAGCGTAATCATCTTCGGTTAGACCGAATGCCGCCAGTTCATCTTTTGACGGCTCGGGGGTATATAGAGCAATGGCAAGTTCAATTAGTTTTTTTCGCGCTGACCTAACATTTCTTTATAGTATGTATCGGTTATCGCACGCCAAGCAGCAGGATAGTTATTTAATAAGATTTGCATGTTTTCTTGATTAAATTCTTCATCCAAGCTCCAGCCTTGAACTATTTTCATGACAAGATCGATAATTTGTTTATCTTTAACTTCATCTTCAAGTTTAGTGAGTTTATCTGCTGAGTAATGGTTAAAGGTTAGTTCGATTTGCCCGTCCTCTTGACCTGCACGAGGAATTAAGACATTACACTTAAACGTTGGTTCTGCGACTAATTTAAATTTTGCCATTTAGTTTATCCTTATTTATCTTTATAAAATGTGATCGCTGGTGATTCGACGGTTGTGTTGATTTTTACGGTTTCAATCTCGTTGATAGCCGTCTCAGGTGTTGGGTCAAATGACACTCGTACAGCGTCGTAGCGAGTTTCTTTTGCTTTCGGTACATACATTTTCATTGCTACCACATCATTAGTTTGGTCCAACTCTTGAAGCACTGGATAAGCCGGTAAAGAACTATCATGAGCAATGGTGTAACTTTTACTTTTCGCCGATTTAATGGTCGGCAATTGCTTTTCTTTGTCATCTTCAAGGAATTGAATTTGAACATATTGTTGCTCACCACCCTCGGTTGAAACTTCTTTGATTTGAGGTAAACGTTCCCAAGATGTAATTTTAGTAACCGTCCCAGCCCCCTCGTCAACAGGAAACATATTTACATTGCCGGTGTTAATATTGCCCAATGTTACATCCGCAGCATTAACCCGAGTAATTTTGGCCACAACGTAATTAAGCCTTGCCCAACCCGATGTGATTAGAACCTCATCACCGACCACAAGCCCGTGATTCGCTTTCAATGTAACAACCGCTTCTTTGGCGTTTGTAATAGTTTCAAATGCTAAAGCCTCGCCTTTTGATTTTTGCACGTAAACACGTGCGCCGTTAGGTAATGCAAAACCCATAGTAAAACTCCTAATTTAATTAAATTAATGTATCAGCACGGTAATTCATGCTAATTGGTATGGTGTAAGTGGTTTTATCCGTGATAGCTGGATAAACGCTTGGTATTGAGTTGATGTAAAGTGAAAAATTATCTTTGGTTAACTCTGTATTGAGTTTGAAATGCGTAATAATCGCTTCTGATATCTGCTGAGAGTGTGATTTACCAGTGTTAATTGGAGCTACTACGCTAACTTGATAAACTCCTTTGTAAATCCGTGAATTACCGCCCAAATCAAAGCTGGTTGTGATTGCTGGCAATATGTTGGATTTTAAGTAGATTTCGTCATTAGGTGTTGCTTCGATGTTTTCATAAATGATTGGTAAACCCAGTTGGTTGGCAATGATATCTAAATGCGATTCGAGCAATCCTGAAATTGTCGAAATCAATGATTAACCTCCTTTTGTGGCGTTTTCAAAATGAACTTGAGCATTTAGTGCGGCGACCCTGACAATGCCGTTAGGCGCTTGTTTAGAGTGTCCAAACTCTAATCTCACACTATACGGTAGGTTGTTAGTAAAGTAGATTGACTGAACACCATTTGTATACCGCCCAATCTGCTCGATACCATCTTTTAACGTGTCCATTCCTGATGGATCAATTCTATCTAGTTCAACAGATGCAGGCACATTAAAGGTAACTTGCCAGTTGCCACGAAAACGTCCACCGACATAGCCTTTGGGTGCATAACCTTGCCATAATTCAGGCTGTCCTACTGGTGACATTCTGATAATGTCTTGCAAGATTTCGATACTAGCCTTTTTAACTACAAGCTCATTTTTTGCTTTCGCTTTATCTACAAACGCATTGATAGACGATAGAAAATTTTGGCTATTTGACATTTACGCTTTCCTTAACTGTGTTTTGTAGCATATAAGAACATCAGCAGGTTTTACTGGGTTTGGCTGTTTAATCAGATATTTTTTACCGTCAATGATTACAATATCGTTGATTTTTAGCTCAACATCAGCAGAAAAAACCATCTGAATATCGCCTGATTGAATGACAGTACCGTCAATCTCAATCGGGTTATAATTGGTTTTTATACCAATTGTCGTAAAGGTCTGATTTTCGGTAATAACTTCTTTACCGTTAACAATCGATACCTTACCCTTTCTTAATACTGAGTATTCCATGCCGTATTTTGAAAGGAGCTTCAAGGCTGTATTAAATGAACGTTCATAAAAGTTCACCATCACGACCTCTCGGCAATACAATTTATTGAAAACCCACTGCTAACAACCAAATCGCCCAATATTGATATAACAGCCGTATACTGCGGTTTAAAGCCAGATTCATCGACCGCATAAGCGACTGTTAACGCACCAGCTATAGACTCCGACTTTACTGGAGCTTCACGCACACTAGGTAATAAATCACCCGAAATAGCTTCAATAGCTAACATGCATTGAGCTGTTATTAGTGGAGTTGGGATCTCATTGCTAGGTAATAAATAGCCATCCAAAACAATATCCTTTCTAGGAAATGGTAAAGGTTGGTTTTGTTTGGCTTTCTTACCTGCCCAATTTAATCCATTCAAATAGTCCATTGCTTTAATGAGCAATGATTCTTTATTGTCAGGTAAACTTATATCTCTTGCATTAGCAAAATGCTCTAAATCATCAATGCTTGCATAACTGTTAAAGTTGCTAGAATTAGGATCGGCATTAATCATTCATTGCTCCATAAAAAGGGCGTAAAGCCCTTTGTTTTAATTATTTCCTTTGGCAGATCTGCTGTTAACGTTTGGCGCTCCTAGTTTTATTAAAACGCCAGCGGTAGATTTATTGCTGTCAAAGTGTTTTTTCCAGTTAACTTGATTGCTCAACTTAGCTAAATCTGGGTTAGCGCCTTTTGATGTATCCCAGCTGTAACCAAGTAAATCGATGTTAACTGTACCCTCTGCACGATATCCGATTGCTAAGTTTTCCTGCGTATTGATGTCATAAGAACGGAAGCCCGGAGCTTGTGACTCAGTGATTTTTACAGCACTTGCAACTAAACCTAAAATCGCATCAACTGGCGCAGAATCTGTAACTAATACAGGTTTGCCTAATGTGCCTGGTTGACCACCATAAACCACAACACCAGCTTCTTCGTATAGCTTGTTATCCATTGCCTGATCTACAATGTCAAAGTAGGTTGTAGAATGCATAACAAATAAAGCGACACGATTAAATTTGTCGCCATATTTGCGTAATCCTTTGGTTAATGTTTTCTTCCCATCAGTAGCTATATCTGCAGTTACTGTCATGTCAGTGTTAGCGCCAATAGCAGCCATTAGAGAATTGATGGCATATTTAACGTAGCCCTCTAATGTTGCATCTGCCACATCAACGCCGATCACCTCTGAAAATTCAGAAATATCACGCCCACGGCGTTTAAATGCTTCTTCTGTTGTTTCATAAGGTCCATATTTCCATGGCACTTTGACGCCCACAGCTTCGCCTGCACCGATTTTTTTACCTGTAACAGGATCAACCGAATTAACATCACGAGGGTCAATAGAGCCGTTAACCTTATAAAATGCTCGTTTACGAAAATCTCCTTCAATTAATTCATTGTCGATAAGAATTGCGCCATTAGATGCCGCATTAAATACATCCAAGTTATCTTGGCGTCGCTCTAAAAATGCGGTTTGTGCTAAATCGTTGTAAATGATTAAATCTGTATTTACTGTTGTTGCCATTATTTAACTTCCTCTTAATCTTTTGGTAATTTTAAATATGCTTGTTGACCATATTTCTGGATGTAGTTGTGTTTTTCCGTACTGGTCATTTTTGAACGAACTAAATTGGAACCACCTGCCTTATGTCCTCCTCCTCCAGTGCCTTCGGCTCTTGGAAATAGGTGTGGAGCATTATCTTTTAATGATTCCACCCACTCTTGAGGTGTTAAAGGAGTTTTACCGTCTTTACCAAGTAAAGGTTCGCCATCTTGTCCTACTGCGACAGCCTCGCCGTCATCACTTAAAATAAACATGCCTTTGGCACGTAAACTAATATCTTCTAATGCTTCTGGTAACGCTCCTGCTTTCAATGCCGCATTAGTCATTTTGTTGCTAAGCACAATACTGCTATACTTTTCAGCTTTCTTTTGCGCACTATCAGCTCGCTCTTGTTCCGCTTTGAGTTTTTTATCAAACTCGCTTCTAAACCGCTCTGTGCGTTTGTTTAATACCTCATCGATTTTCCCTGCTGAAATAAGTTTAGCTTCTTCGTCATCTGAAAATCGCTGTAAGATTGTTTTGACGGCGTCAGGATCAATTCCTTCAAACTGCTTTAGTTTTTCAGATAATGCCTTTTGCTTACCTAATAATTCGTTATTTTTATTTTTTAAGCCTTGCGTGTTTTCAGCAACTGCTTTATCAATTAAGGCTTGTACTTCTGGGGTGATTGTTGCGCCACCACCAGCATCGCCACCTTCTTGCGCTTCTGAATAAAACTTTCGGTTGATTTCTCTAAATAACATAATTTCCCCTCAGGATTTGAGCTTTGCTCTGAAAATAAAAAAGGCCGCATATAGCGACCTTGTAGATGTTAATAAATATTTATTTATCTATTGTTTTGCTGTTTTCCATTTTATTGGTAACTGCACTCATACTCATAGCTATCATACGTTTAATGGCTAAATTTGGCTCGTTATCAATTAACTTTTGTATCTCCACTAAGATATCATCATCCCACGGCTGTTTTTGAATTAAAGCGTGGACCTTTCTTAGATTATCGTTTGTCATGTTTTATTAACCATTCTAGTATTAAAGGATGAATTCTCTTTCTCGATTCAGTATCGCCAAGCATATACAAAGCAAAGCTTTCAGAAAAAAGTTCTTCATTTGAATCAGAAGAATAATAACTTAGCACATGCGCCCATTTGTCATTATATGCAATTTGAGTGATTTTAGATAAATACTTCTCATCTTGATAATACAGATAGTGCCCGAATTCGTGCGCTATTGTTCCTTTTATGCTTTGAACTGATGCGTAAGGCAAGACATCCAAGTTAGCAATTATCTGTGCTAGCTGTTTTTTATCTGGAGATAAATCAATTTCATAAATGGCCATATCTTTAAACCCTAGCATGGCGGCGTTTTCTGCAATTGCCTCCCATTCGCTTGGGTCTAACATCCATTGTGCCATGTGAATTGAGTTTTGAGATAAATTATAAGCACCAGCCGCAGTTTCCGAAAATTTATCTTTTGTCCCTAACCAAGAGAGTTTTGATAAATTGAACCTTTTAATAATATCTTCTGATATTTCAGCAACATCTTTAGCGCTTTCGAGAGATGTATCTTTCGGAAATTTAACATTAGCAGCTATGCTTTTTCTTTGCATCCAATTTTCAACTTCTTCAACTGTTCTTAAGTTTGAAAGTTGACCACTGAGTTGGTTGTTTAACTCGTCAATTGTTAATAAGTGTCCATCGCGAGTGAAAAACTTTTCTGGCTCAATTTCTCCATTTCGTAATAACCTCGCTCTTTCTACCCCTAATATTTGCTCTTGCCTCTCCTGTGATTGTGTTTTTAGCCAATCAAGATAAGAGGTTTTGGCTGGAACTTGACCATCCATTGATGCTCTTGTGCCTGTTGGCACCTCATCAATGTCGATCCCTAGTTCTCGATAACTTTTTAAGACAAATGTCTCAACAGACCGACAACAAAAATGTAATTTACCCGGTCCGTCACCGTATGGAATGTCATGACCTATAGGCTGGTTATCTAATGTATACTTTTTTAAATCGCGAATAATACACATCGGTGTAGTACTAGTATCAAGCGTAGATAGCCATTGTTTACCTTTTATTAAATCGCTATTAGCCTTTCCGAACTCATCACGAGAAACAGCGGCTGTGTGAGATACAGCAGAGCGAATTAATGATGATACATTTCTCTTACTCGTTTCTAAAACGCCATCTTTATAATTATTCTTTTTAGTACCTCTTACTCTCCTAATAATCTGTTCAGTGGTTTCGCCAGTTGCATAACCAGTTCTAACGGCATTGGTAACACGTTTAAGCCTGTCATCTTCGATATTGCTTACCCATTCAGATAATAAGCGCCCTTGAAATGGTTTTGCTTTTACCGCCGCAAATAACTGATTCGGCGATATCTGCATTAAAGGGTACTTATCTTTAACAATATCGGGTAATAACGATTCAAACAGTGAATATTGATAATTACTCTCATATTCACTAAATGCATTTAATTCACCAAAGAGATAATCAGAAAATGAATTTAATGATTTAACACTACTGAGCATTGATTCAAGTCGTGATATTTTAAATTCGCTAGAAGATAAATCATCTAACGCAATATATAGTTGGGCTGTTAACTGTTTATCAACGACGTTTAGTAGTTTAAGCGATTCTCTTATTAAGTTATGTTCATAACCAACTAGATTAACGCGGTGATAAATTGCTTCATCGCGAAGTTTTTTGTTAATTGTCATAAATTAATCCAGCAACTGAGGATCTGCGTCTTTTAGCTCCTGCTTAACGGTTTCAGGATCTGCGCTTGGGTCAATGATATCTAGTTTTTGCATTGCACGTATCATATCCTCATCCCTGATTGCGCCTGATTGCCATGAGCTAACAATAGCGGTAATCATGCCAGCATCAGCAATCTTAGAAATAAACTCTTGATTGATAGAACAGACAATGTCATCAACCACTATCCCAAGATAATGAGCGCACCATTTCAGCGCTATCGTGTAAGCCTCCGAAACGTTAGAGCAACATATACCGAGTACGGATGTTGATGCTGTTTGATCACCATTAGCTTGTGTTGCCGTTTTAGCTGATGAGTTTTGTTCTATTAACCTAGCGCCTAGTGCCACCATATAATTGCGCTTATCGTCCATACCCTCTTTAGCTAAAGTGTTAGGTTGCGCTTGAGCGTAAACAAAATTACCACCCTGAGGAAGTAATAATGGGGTACGAGATCCAATCTTGACACCATTCTTTTCCAAGAAATCTCGCCATTCAGTGTCTAATCCGATGATTGCAGGCTGAACCTGCCCACAAAAGAACAAACTATCTTCATAATCAGCACTATTGCGATAGTGTCCCAAATTGATTTCAATTAATGAAGATAAAGGGGATTCATCAATTGTTGGGTCGTTGTTTTGAGCCCCCACAAATGTAAATGGAATTTCGTGCCAATGATCTTCATTTTTTGGTTTTGGCTCATAAATAGAATCAATTTCATAAGGTCCACTGTTATTTTCTCCTGTGCGACGCCAAACCTTACAAATGAACTTGCCATCTTCAATAGCTAGCTCTCTGTATTGAGTGATATCTTTAAAACCATATCCATCTGAGACTTCAACAACTTCCCTAAGAACAACTAAAACCAGCTTATCTTTACCGTTAATTCGTTGTGTTCGCCAGTTAATAATATCTTCTGCTTTATACGATAAAATCATAGCCTCATTAGAATCTGAGGAATAATCAACATACAGACCATGACGACCAACTTCTAATACTGATTCAAGCGTTGATTGTGACTGTTGGTAAATACTTGTTCCCGCACCATCTGCATTGGTTTTGAGATATTCCAACTTTTTGGGTATGCTAATTGTTGGATCTTTGCGGAAAGCCATGCCAATTAAACCAATTTTTGTGTGACCAGTAATACTATAAAAAACCGCCCTTGCAATATAATCCTGGTTGCGTTTTTTATTACGTTCACTCTTATCGGTAGGATCTAAATAAGGTAAATACTGATTACCTTTTGATTTAATTATTTCAGCGCCAGCACAAACATCCCGCATTTTTTCCCAGTTAATAGATGCTTGTTTGTGCTCAGGTCGAATAAAAGTAATGTCATGATTCATTAGAATGTTGTTTCCATTTGAATTGTAAAAGCTTGTCTGCGTGCATTTCGATTAGCCACAGCAAAATATCTAAACGCATCCGCACCGTGCGATGTATGGTCATGTAGCGGTTTATCTCGCCAACAGCCGTTTTTATCATCCCATGCTTTTCGATAGGCTTCTAAATTAGCAATACCCTGTTCGCATTTGCTTGAATCAAATGCACAAAGAGGAAGAATTTCGCGAACTGATTCGATGCCATCATCAACACTTAGCCTTGGTGCTACATTAAATTTAATGCTGTATTTCTCACCGTCAATTTCATAGCCTTCTTTTGCTATCTGTTTACGGCTCTTACCATCACCCGATAATTCACGATTATCAATATCGTGCGGTGCCCAGTGCTCAGCATATTCATAACCAAGATTTTGGGCTTTATCTTTCAGGACCTTCATGTAGTGCCTGAGACCCTCGCCACTATTTTCGTAGTAGTCGATGATGTGAAATTCTTCACCCACTTTGCGCACAAACCAAATAGCGGTTGAATCACCAACTCCCAAGTCCCAATAGGTATAAACTGGTAAATGGCTATTATCAGGTAGTACGGTAATGCGTTTTTCTTTGTATAGCTCTCTGAATTGCCTTGCATAGTAAGCACCCTCGATTGATTGCTCAAATGCTTCACTTGGAATAGATGGATATTCGCGCTTCATATCATCGCCAAGCGTTTTCTCTTTAGCGTGATACCAAGCTTTTTGTTGTTCGGTTAAGTCGATACCATGCTTAGCTTTTATTTCGCTAAAATACTCTTCTAATCGAGTTGGTATCGGTTCAACTGGAGGAATTGCGTATAGCGGATTTTTCCACCAAGAGAAAAAAAAGAACTTCCAATCAAGTGATGATAATGGCTTTCCTTGAATATGGGCTTTTTCAGCTGTATTACAGTAATCGTAAAAATAACCACTTTTACCCTCAGCGGTACTTTCTATTGTAATGAAACAGCCTGTAGCAACCGCCTCAAACGCACCCGTGACGATTTCCTTGGCTTTATCAGGAAACTTAGCACAAATCTTACCAAACTCAGAAACATGTAAGTAACGCAGTGTACCACCACGGAATGAAGTTGATACATAAAGCGAGCCACCTTTTTTAAAGACCAACTCACCTGCCGCATCATTACTAGCAGGATTCGCTTGCTTTATTTCTTCTGGCAACCTGTCATACGCATATTTTACTTTTTCTCTAAATAATCGTTTAGCATCATTTAGAGTATGAGCAATCAACGCACACTTGGCTGATTCAAATAATGCCGCGTCTAGCTGAATAATGCACACCTCGGTAGTAAATCCTAATTGACGAGCTTTTAAAATGATATTCCTTGTATGCATCCCCTCGAAGTATTCAAGCTGTTCGGGGGTCATTGTGAAGCGAATTTGCTTACCTGCTTTATCCGTGATGTAGTAGAGATTATTTAAACGCCAAAGCTTATTACTGAGTTTTTTTAAATGACCAGGAGATAACATTAACCCTCCTGTGATAGTTTATCCATTAAATCCGAAAGTTGGCCAACTGAATTATCTTTTGGTGTGTCGTCAATGTTGTAAGCTTGACGCTCTAAAGTGATTAAATTTTTCAACGTTTCACTTAATGCTTTCATTGATTTTACCCTTTCAGGCATAGATATGACGGACATATAAACTTCATTGAGTTTGTCCCTACCGTTTTGGCCTGGATTTGCTAATAACTCACCAAGTTTTTTGAATGCCTCTATATCTGCACATTCAGCGCCAAGCTCTTCAAATAAGGCGTTGGTAATATTACGAGCTTTACGAATATCGCCTCGGTGTTCCATGCGAATATTGGCTATTACTTCGGCGTTAGCTTCAATTAATACCCTTTCTGATAATGAGTTTTCCGTGCGTACCTTTGTGCGTACCTCTTTAGTGCGTACCAATTCATCAGATTTATTTTTAATCTTTTCTGATAAGTCTCTGGACCAATTTTCTTTTTTTGCCCTTTTCCTGATAGCTCCGTCGGTTATCCCGTTTTTGCTTGCTATCTCTCTTATGGACAACAAACCAGCCCTGTAGGCTGATTCGATAGCCTCCCAGTCTGGCTTTTTCATAATCTTTCCTTAAATTAATAATTGAATTTGTGATTGCTCTTGTAGTTTTTGCATCCTATTTGTTAACTCTGGCTTTTTCTCTTTACCCCAACGTCTTAATAAGCGACCTGACATACTAGCTACATCTTTTTCTTTCATGTACTCAAGCATTAAGTCATTATGTTGTTTCATGTAGCTATGTTGCATTTTAGTAAGTTGTTCAGCCATCCAGTTAAATGCGTCGATGTAAGCCTCTTTAATTTGCGCAGCTTTCTCTCCAGTAAACCCCATAATTAAAAATATGCAGCCATCTTTGGTAAGATTGTACATTTCCCTAGCCTCGCCTTTTTCATCAATATAATTAACGGGCACAAAATTGCGCTCGTTAAACTTCTTCGAGCAATTTAGATTTCTAATTGCCCTTAATATTGTTTTATGCTTTCTTCCAAAATATTTGGCAACTTTTAAAGATGTGGTCATCACTTGATTACCTTGTAAAGTAACCATGTTTTCAAATTTGAATTGAGTTATAGTCATATTATGTCTCTCTATAGAATGAGCCTAAGTCACACAGAATAAACAGCCCCAAGAGTTCAGACATTAGCTGTCATTCTCTTAGGCTCATTCTGTAAAGCTCTTGGTTAATATTTGCCGTGTGATGGCATTATGATTGATTGAAAAGTGAATTGGATTTGTGGTGTTTCAAACATTTTAGATATAAAAAAACCGCACGAGGCGGTTTAGCAAATTTTATATTAGCAACATTAAAATGCTATGAGTTAAAAGATAGCATATTGAGAAAAGCTGTTGCAGAAAAGGTTAAACTTAAAAGAGCCATGCTGAAAAGTATGCATAAAAGAAAACCACAAAGCTCTCTAAAATGTTCTCTCACGCTTTTGATAAAACCTTTAAAGTTTAATTTCTTTTCTTTTATTGCGTATAAACAATAGCTAGAACGGATTATATAAAATGCAATTAAAACGTATATTAATATAGCTAAAACGTATAATTTTTTATTATCCAGAATTTCCGACAACGAAATGAATAAAGCTAATATAAAAGATAAATTAAATAATTTATTAAAAATATTAATAACATTTTCAGCTAAATTAAATAAAAAATTATTTTCTTGTTTCATTTTTTCCTCTCATAGTTTTAATTAATGGAGGAAGATTGTACTTTATTTTTTAATATCAATAATATGTTTTTGCAATTTACTAATTACATTAATTTGATTAAATATGCAGTTATTTTTTATAACCGCCCGGGATTTTTTATAGTTTATGCGGTAAAAGTGAATAGTTATTTATTAATTTCCCTTATCGCCCTTTTATCCGCATTACACTTCTCAATAACATTTAGCAAATGCTCGTTATATCTGAGGCTATCGCCAAATGTCATTGATTTCGGCGGTAAATTTGGTAGGCAGTCACTTAATAGATTGGCTGGTATCTGCCGATTGACGTAAACCTTTCGCTCTGTTGTACAAGCTGTTAGAGATAACACTAGGAACACGCTCATTAGCACAGCCATTATTTTTGAGTTGCTCATTGATTTGCTCCTGACGTTCTAGTGATTGGTTTTCTAGCTCGCGCTTGCTTTGCTCATTATCTGCTATGATTTTATTGTTTTTAGCGATATTCTGCTCCAACTGTTCGATTTTTCCGAACAGTTCAGCTTTATCTTTTTGTAGCCGTTTCTTCTCTTGATAATTGTTGTAACCGAAATAGACAGCAAAGACAAAAACAGCAATGGTTAATGCGATACTTAATATCTTTTCTTTACTCATACCAAACCACTTAAATAAACCGTTTTACCGCCCTGCTTAACTGCTGTTAACACTATTTGACGATTGTTAGTTGGACTAAACCCGATATGCACCCATTGATTATGCTCTTGAATTAATTTATCGAACTGTACGCCAGAATCGATTAATCGTTGACAAATCTCTTTAGGTGTTCCAAATGATGATTTAAAATCTACCGCTAATCCTTGCGTATGGGCACTTGTTGCTACACCGCCAACTTTAGCATTTAGTGCAGGACAACGATATCCAGACGTGATAATGATTGGCTTACCCAAAGCTTTTCTTACCAACTCCAGCTTAATAGCTGTTAATTGCACGTTAGGCATTAAATTTTCAGGCACAGAGTTATTGATTTTTAATCTGCTGGCTGTTGTCGAGCGAGTAAATTCTTCTAGTGTGAAATGTTCAGTTAGCTTGGTCATCGTTGTTATCAATCCTTTTTCTTAACATTGAATTTGATATTTGACGTAATTTATCAACCCCTAAAAATCCAATTGCGCCACCAATAAAAGGATTCATGCTAACGGGTAAGCCAAAATAATCTAATCCACTGCTAGCGGCTAATGACAACGCACCACACAATAACGCTTCTACCCATTTACGACGTCCACCCACACCATCATACGTTAAACGACCGTAGGCGATGATGATGGACAAAACGACGCCATAAATTAACGGCGCATTCGATTGCAACCATTCCATGATTGATGATTTATACATGTTATTATTCTTCTTGTTAGTTAATGATGTGACAGCGTACTAGCTATTGTGTAGTTATGTGTGCGTGTCTAGCTTTGCTGTCGATTTGGCTAACCACGTCAATGGTGACGAGGTCGTAATTTTTTCTACACTTGGTAGATAAGATGTAAAACAATACACCGAGATCAATCGGTGTTGCCAAAATGAACGCATCTTAGATTGGTCTTCAAGCTCCTCGCAGGGAATCAAAAATCATAGATGCCCCCAAACGTATCAAATCTCAGTATTAAGCAGAATTACTGCTACTTGACCAAAATAAGTAGAGGTGCGAGGGGGACTGTTATGGTGGGTCTAGCTGGACTCGAGCCAAGCTACCTTTCAATTATGAGTTGACCGCTCATACCGTATGAGCTTTAGACTCTTGAAAATGATTGACCTAAACGTAATTACAGAGGTTTAGGCACGGTCACGACTCGACGACATCAATGTCGCCGACATTTGTAATATTGATTATTAAAGCGACATAACCCAAGCTAACATTGCTTCATCGCTTTCTAATGCGTAAAGCGGAATTTCTAGCGAACCCGCTTTTTCTGAGCTGTTTAGCGCATCTAAAATATCGATTAAATATTTATCTTGTAAATCCGCTAGTTCTTTTGTTGATGTATTTTGCATATAAAAAAACCGACTTACGTCGGCTTAAATTAATTACATTGTGAAGTAATGAACTTATTATCATTACCCTGAATTTTTTCTATTAACTTGTTACGCTCGCATTCCCATTTTTTTGGCGGAAACATTTTATCCCACGCTGTCATCAGTTTTTCTTCTTGATTAGATAAATTAATTTTGTATTTATCAGACATATATAGATATGTGCGTGCTATCACCCCTCGAATTTCATCGCGCGGCTGAAATTTTCTTTCTTTGAAATCTACAGCAGTTTTACATTGCCCGTATTGATCAAACATATCTGTAAACAGCGAATAACGATAGTTAGAACGGTCACCGTTTACTTCACCGATAGCGGGTTGCAAGTTGTGCATGTCACCTTCCATTTTATTAAAAGTAACATCTTTTTTACACGCTTTACGTCCACCGTCTCGCCAACATTGCAGGTGACGTCCGAAATTCTCAGCAGGCATGACATGCTCCCATTCAATGCGTTCAGCTCTATTTAAATTCTTTCTTGGCTTATAACCGCATTTACCAAAATCGACAACACCTTTTTTACCCACCCATGAAATATCACATCCGCAATAAAATTCTGTTTGTGTTGAATTTGATTTATACAATCTAGTAAGCTGAGTTTTCGCATTGTCAAAATTTTGCTTACTAATTGCAACCTGTTCGGCTGTTGGTGTTGGCTTTTTCGGCTTAGGCGTCGGTGCTACTGAATACGTTCCTATTCGACATGTTTTAGATGCTGATATGCACGAATTGCCGCAAGGTATGCCTTTTCTGCAATTCTTAGCGTTTGAAATCGACGGGAATAATAAAAATAAAACCAAAATTAAAGCTATTTTTTTCATAATTTAATATTACCTGCGTTTAAAAAACACGCAGTTTAATATAAAAAATTACAAAATGAAAACAAAAAAGCCCAACTTATTAAAGTCGGGCTTCTATTTAAAAACAGTTTGGATACAAAAATTCCAGTCTGGGTACTTTATACCACTGTGCTCTTAAGAAATCAAGATTTTTTTAAAAAAACCGCTTATTCAGCGGTAATATTGCTAAAAAAATAAAATGTCATGTTTTTCAACTATCTATTCGATAGTAACTGTACTTATAATTTAAACATTTAAACTATTTAGTGAAAATTAATTCCACACATTGAAGCTACATGTAAAAATCTATCCATTAAATTGTAAGGGTCATGTGGCAATTCTTCATGCTTTTCACTTGTTAAATCAACTACAAGTGAATTTCTAATCTTGCAACCACCTCTTTCCGCAATTAAGCGATAATCTGATTGATCTTTATTACAATATACAGCAACAGAAGTACCATTTAAAGCCATTCTTGAAATATAGTGAGAGAATTTAAAACCTTTCATAATAATTTACCTTTTAAGTAACTCTGGAATCTGCCAGATCAGTTGAGCTATGTCTTAACTCTGGATATATAATATAATGGCGCGCGCCATTGGTCAACTGTTATTTTTGGCTTTCTCCAATTTTTCTTTAAGCAATGTTAGACCTTGAAATATTGCCGCTTTCTGGGAGCCATAGATAACGGCTAATTCTTTTAATAATAAACTTTCTTCTTCTGTTAAATATGCACCTGGCAGACGTGGTCGTCCAGCATTACGAGATCGGTACGCTTGTTCGTTTTTTCGTTGCTTTTCTCTATTCATTATTCAGCTCTGCATCTTTCGAAAGATAACAATCATCACCAGTTTTCGACTGATAACGATACACATTAATTTTTTTGCTATTGCATGTCATCAATAAAAGATGTTTGCTATCGTACTGCTGATTGTATAATTGCCAAAAAGCCATTTTTGCTATCTCAAAGCTGGTAGTATTTGTTCTTGTTTCTGAAAGTATTTCACTGCCACCTTTTCTTTGTTTTAATACGTAGACTCTGTATGTTTTTAAATTCTCAGATGTTGCCACTCTCTTCCCCTTAGGTCGTTATAAAGTTCTGTTGTAGTGCTGTATTTATGCCCAAGCAAAACTTGCGTATTAATTCCTTGTTGCCTGTATAATCTTTCGGCCAATGATCTTATTTCAAAAAAAGAAGGCGGGTTATATTCTCGCCAATACTCTGACGGAAATAACTCGTCTCGTAATTTACAAAAATCTCTATTAACTCGCCAGTATTCAACTCGTTTATTTTTGAATTCGATAAAATACTGTTTGCCGCCTGATATTTCTATTATATCACGCAATGACATGTCAACTATATTTAGTCGTAAATCAAGCGGTAAAGCTATCTTACTTCCCTTTTTAACTAACTTTAGTTCTTTGTCAATTTCAATATATTTTCTACCTTTTTGTTGATGAATGAATAAATGATCATCCTTAATAAAATAATCCAACTGGTTTGCTCCCATTTCTAAAACATCGGCAGGGCGTTGCGCTGTAATTATAGTCAACATAAACATATTATATAAGTATGCTGGATAATTCGTTTTCGCTCGCGCAGTTAAAGCCAAAAATTCATCAAACAGCAAGCGTGCACGTTTCACTCTTTGGGAGGGATATTTTAGCGGCCAAATTGGATTATTTTCTATATATCCGTAAATTATCGCCTCATTGAATACATCTTTTATCAAAGCATACATTGACTTTGCTGTGCTTGACTTATCGGCTAACACATACCCATTAATGATACTTTTTAAATGAATCGGCTTTATCTCACATAAATTTAACTCACCAATTTTATTACAAATAATCTTCAAGAATCGTCGTTTTTCATTTACTGTTTTAGCGCTAAAGTTCTTCTTCAGTAAAAGACTTTCATATTGTGACAACCAATGGTGAAAAATAATCATTTTTATTCTTCTCCTTTTGTTGTTTTAATTTCTTTCAAATTAAGAATTTCATCTAATCCAATACTGCTGGGAAAATCACGATCTGGACGGTTATAGTTCATATATACTAATTTATCTAACCCATTGCTAGATATACCCGCTTCTCGAAGTTGCATAACCGCATTTTCAATAACCTTTTGCGCATCCCAAAAATCACGCTTTGCATTAGCTCGCTGTATTTTAATCGTTCTAGACATAATGCTTATTGATTTTTGAATTTCATCAATACTAATAACTCGTTTTAATTTATCAATCAGAACTTCTTTTTTTGCTTCCGCATCATTTC
This sequence comes from Gilliamella sp. Gris3-2, assembly GCF_001690345.1. Taxonomy (NCBI): domain Bacteria; kingdom Pseudomonadati; phylum Pseudomonadota; class Gammaproteobacteria; order Orbales; family Orbaceae; genus Gilliamella; species Gilliamella sp. Gris3-2. The sequence goes on along the minus strand of NZ_LZHB01000040.1, from coordinate 24,368 downwards.
TTATTGCGCTATGTTTAGCTTCTAGAATTGATAAAGATGCTTGTTTGTTATTGAGCATATCAATGCAATCTTGATATTTTTTGATTCTTTTTTGATATAGATTTATTTTTCGATTAGTTGATTCAATTAACAAATCTAATTTATTAATAATGGATTTTAATTCTGCAAGTGTAGCCATAATAATTTACCTTTTAAGTAAACTCGGAATCTGCCGAGCCAGTTAGAGTTGTTTCTTAACTCTGAAGTAATAATATAATGGCGCGCGCCATGAGTCAACTATTATTTTTATCTTTTTGTGCTATTAAATAATTCTGTCTTTAACCATCTCTAACTCAAATCCAGACTGAACTTTTAAAGATGCAAAATAACCTCGCAAGTAGTCTTCACCTCTTTTTTTTAGCTTGTCTACCGCATTCCAGTTTGTATTAAGTTTTCTTGCTATATCTTGTACTGACCGAGGTTTAACTATATAGATGTTGTCAACTCTAATACCTTTAGATAGTTGTTTACACGGCGCATCATGAATGCCACTTGCATGCTTTTTCCATTCATTTCTTACATATCCTTCCGTTGCAATGTAATCCGTAATTACCTGTTTTTCACCGAAATAAGACAATATGAGCGTGTCATAAATATCTTTTGATTGCTGACCGCTTAAAACTAAAATAGACAAAAAAGCTTGATTAATTACTTGAGCATCATTGTCGGAGCAGATTTCTCTCATTTTTTTTGGTTGAGAGTTATAATAAGATGGCGTATTTTGCTTTAAATATAAATTTTTTCTAGACCAGTTACCGAATCGTGTGCAAACCTCGGTAATATCATAATCAGCTTTAAATCTCACGCTTTTAATCTGCTTGATAATTTTTTCTGGCTCATCATCAACGTATACATATTCTGCTAGCATTTGTTACCTACCCTTTAACTCTTTTAATTTTTGCTTATACTCAGCTTTAATCTGCTTTATTTGCTCTATCGTGTATTTTTTCGGGTCATGATACCCTTCTAACCATTCAACTTTTTCTACACCTATTTTTTTCACTAAATTAATTCTGTACTCAATGATATTCCCTGATTTGTGATTGTTACATGCTGAACATTGCTTATGTACATTTAGTTCACAGAATCGTAACTCTGGACACGCACCGACACTTCGATAGTGTCCTGCGTGATATTGCCCGTTATGATGACGCCCACAACTGATACACGGCTCGCTTTTATCTCTTTCTCGAATAAATGCATTAAATGCTGTTTGTGCATCTCTTAAATGCTCTGAGCGTGTTTTTATGCTTTCTTTTGCTATTCGTGCTAACTTAATTCTTGTTCGCTCTTGAACTTTGTTATCTTTTGCATACTGAATAGCACAATCAACCGAACATACTTGAGCAAGCGAGTTAAATAGCGCAAATTTTTTGCCACAGCTTTTACATTTTTTCTGTTTTATTTCTCGTTTCATCGTCTAAACTTCGTTTTATTCTTGTAAAACTTACCGCAAGAGCCTTTTACTTCACCATCAACGCCAATTAGCGGTCTATTGCAGACATACAAATCCCAATCAACGTTATATAAGCACTCTCCACCGCATTCTGGGCATTTAAAATCAGTTTTAATTAGTTTGTGTTTCTTCGGCATTGTCGTTAACCCTGTTTAAATTATGCTGATTAATGTATTCTCTGCGCTGTTCTCTAACTATTGCTATTGCTCGCTCTAATTCTTGCTCTTTATCATCGTATAATTTCAGTTGTTCTTTGTGTTCGTTGTTCATCATGCCACCTTTGATAATTGGTCTTTGTACCAATCAAATATTAATAAATCTGTCTTAGACTGCTCGCTCCAATTAACGCCTTTCTCAGCTCCAAATGCATATGCTAACTCCAATAAATTACTCAATTCTTTTTTACTCATTCTTCTTGTTGATTGACCTAAAACAATAAAGCCTGTCCCATCTAAATTGGGTACCGTTTTTTGTCCTTTTAGTGTTGCTGTAAAAACGTGCTTCCATTCTTCTGGAGTTAGCGTTAATCCGTGCCAATTAACTTGTTTCGATATATCCGTTAATGTTGCCCACATGCGGGCGTTTTGCTCTAAAGTTCTAGTCATCTCTTGAATACAAACTACTAATGGATTTTTACTATCAACTGGCAATGAGCGAATAAAATTAATTAAATTGTTTTTTACTGTTTCGCTAACTAGTTTAAATATTTTCTTATTTGCCATTACTTAGTTACTCTCCAAATTACGAATCCCCAAAAAACAAACTCAACTATCAATACAATCGCTGCATCACTCATCGTCTACTCCCCAGTCAACGCACAGATGTTTTTTATTTTCAAAAATCTTCTCGTACTCGTTTGCTTTTGCGATATCTTGCTCTAACGCATCTTTTTTACCTGCCCTGATTCGATATTTCAGAATGTTACCTAGGCAAAATCCCCTAAACTGCTCTACAGTCATGCTACGCGCTATGATGTCGATAGATTCGACACCCTCGATTATTTGATAGTGCTTTGGATTTTTTACGTTGTCGTTCATCACTTATCTCACTCATAAAATTTTTTAATTCTTTGTTGTTTTTGCTTTTCTATCTCTTTTAAAAAGGGTTTTAAAACTAAATTATCAAATCGATACTGAGTGCGAATTGATGGTCTAAACTGTTCTTTATCACTTAGATATGCTCCATTTTTTGCTTCAAGTTTGTACGAAGCGTATGGGTAACCATCAATCCAAATTTGATAACTATCACCGTTGTGTTGAAGTGTTACGTAATATCGATTCGATTCTACAATCTCAAAATCATCAAGAATTTCATTGAGTTTTCTGTCCCAATCTTTATTAAATTTATTGAGATGCTTTACAAAAACTCGTCTTAAAAAATATATTAAATATCTCATTGCTCACCCCGATCCCCGTCTAATTCAGCTAGCACCTGCCAACTTGACCAACGCTCATTTATTGATCCGCTCACATAACGATTTTCATCAATTAAATAATCGTGACCACCAACAAAACCATAAACACTCGAAAGCCATTTTTCAAAAAGCGCACGCTCTTTTTCTAACTCTTGCTGTGTTAATTTAGTCATCACTAAACCCTCACGCACTCAAAATTACGGACCAACACATCAACTTTAGTATTGCCAAATGAGTTTTTAACTGTAGCCAGTGTTTTAATTAAACCTTTTTCTGTGAGTTTTGAATTACGATGCAATACGATTGTCCCCCACGCTTGCCAACCCTTTTTTACTTCTGCTGTTATTTTGTAAACCATTTCTGTATCAACTCCCTCAATTTTGCCTTATCTTCTTCTGAATATTTTTTAACTCGTTCTGCCATTTCATGCTTAATCTTTGCCGTATTTGCTCCCCTGCTCTTTATCGCTCTCACATAGTCGTACGCTATTTTGTCGAGCATGTGATTAAGACCAAGTGGGCAGTGGTTAACTCTCCGCAACACAAGCTCTACCTGTTTTTAACATCTGCTTAATGCTAGCAATATGCATCATGCTTTTACTTGATGCTCCCTGCTCAGTTTTGCATTCCAACATTGCAAACGTATTCTCTGGTTTTGGTAGATAATGATTAGCTCGCTCTTGTGTTAATAGCCCAGTAAAAACAGCATGGTTTATAGCATCAGCACGCTTTGCTTTATCGCTACCTAGCGAAACAAACACTTCAACGGCACGCCCGTACATCATCGATTCATCAACCATTCGCTCATATGCATCAATAAACGTTCGTCTTGCTCCAATTTTGTCGCCATTTCGGTAGACAATTTCAGCTTGTGCCCACGCTTTTGCTATTTCATTAGTCCAAACAACCGTATTGGTTTCATCGCTAGCAAGTATTGCAATCGACCACGCTTCATCTGGTGATAAATGATTACTTGAACCACCCATTAGCTTGATTAAATCCGCAGGCTTAGGCATAAATTGACTTTTAAGCACCCAAGCATGTGCAGCGGCTTTTAACGATTGAATCGGATATTGCCCAAGTGTTGACCAGTAAATATTAACCTTGACTGTGCTTGCTTGCTGTCCGTAAACCTCAAGTAATCCACCAATAACCGCTAAAAATTCATCTGTAATCTTTGCCATGGTTAAGCCCTCATACTCTCTAAAACTGCCCTGTTACGCTCAGCAAGGGTCATGAATTTTTCAGGTGGTTTATTTGATTTTTTATAACCGTTAGCATTGCGTAACCAGTTGTTAAAAGCCGCATTCCAATCAATATATTTTTTGCCATTCGCCAAGCAGTAATCCCTGAATTTAACAAACTCATTATCCAAATTGATGTTTTCATTCATCGCTATATCTCGATGATGATCGTTCGGTTTAAATTCATCAGGAAACTGACAAGGTCGCTTTGGCTGTTGCGATTTATTCGCAATAATATTTGTAGTATTCTCTGTAGTAGTCTTTGTAGTATTCTCTTGATATAACGAACTTGATTTTGTAGTCGTCTCGACATCTACATTGTAGAGATCGGGGTAACTACTTTTCATTTGTCGTGATGATTGAGTTATAGAGTTGGCGAAATCGCTTAAAACTTGATTAACTTTTTCATTATCAATCTTGTAAAAAGTCTTATGCTCTAACCTCTTTTCTGTAACAATTAACACGCCTTTTTCTTTTAGTTTTTTGATAGCCGTTCTTTGTTCGTTATGAGATAAACCAGTTTCATCTTCAAGCTCATCACGTGTTTTATACACACCTAAATCAGACGTAGCCTTGTCTTGCCAATAAAATAATTGTGAGAATAAAACAGCAGGACTCACACCACCCAGTGGCTTAGCTAGCTTAGGATAATAGGCATTCGGACGCCCTATTAGTTTTAATATTTCAACTGCGTTCATTGCTTACCCTCTTTCTTGGGAAAAGTTCTGGTAAATCAGGTCTAATATCGCAAGCTGCAACTTCCCCGTTAGTTGCTTTTACTATTAAATGAACATGTTCAGGACTAACATCAGACAATCCGTGCAGCCACTTCCATACTGATGTCTGAGTTTTCCCACACGCATCAGCTAATTTTTTCTGGCTTCCGGTAATTAAAATAGCTTTCTCAATTGCTTTATTTTTCATACAAACTCTCTTTTAACAACTTATGTTGTGAATATTATCTTTTGTTTTTGATTGTGTCAACAACTTAAGATGTTTTACTTTATACAACTTTGGTTGTATTTTATTTAAATGAAAAAGGAGCTTAAAAAATGACATTAGCAGATCGACTAACCTCAATAATGAAAGAAAAGAAGATTTCTCAAGCGAAATTGGGAGAGGCTATTGGTATGTCTCAAACCACAATATGGAAATTAATGACAGGCAAAACAAAATCAAATAGAAATCTATTGAAGATCGCTGATTATTTAGGTGTTTCGGTTGAATGGTTAGCTAAAGGAGAAGGTCCTCAGCTTAAACAGCAACGAGACGGAACGCCGATGGATGAATTATCAACAAGAGACGTAGACGAATGGGATGATAAAACCCCATTAAATGATGATGAAGTTGAAGTTCCATATTTCAAATCAATTGAACTTGCAGCAGGACATGGTTGTTCAAGCACGGAAGATCACAACGGATATAAGCTCAGATTTAGCAAATCTTTTTTTAGAAGAAAAAACGCACAAAAAGAATTTGTCATTTGTTTTCCAGCTAAAGGAAACAGCATGGAGCCAGTTATTCCAAATGGTGCAACGGTCGCTGTAAACACACTACAAAAAGATATTCGTGATGGCGATGTTTATGCAATATGCCAAGACGGATTGTGTCGGCTAAAAAGATTGTATTTATTACCAGCAGGAAAAATAAGAATTGTTTCTTACAACTCTGAAGAATTTCCTGATGAAATTGATGATTCAAAAAATATAGAAATAATCGGGCGAGTATTTCATTGTTCATTTGAAATGTAATCAATGCTATAAAAAATGGTTAATACCAAAAAAAGGTTTTAATGAAAAAATTATTATTAATTAGTTTTTTATCGGCATCAACGATAGCTTGTGCAAAAAAAGAATCAGCACAAAACAACGTTAACATGGCTAATCCTGCATCAGTTTATTGCGAAAGTCTTGGCGGTAAATCTGAAATAGTAAAGGACAGCAAAGGTTGGTATGGATTATGCCACCTACCCGACGGAACTACTGTCGATGAATGGAAATTATACAGAGATAAACATTAATAACCGCTTCGGCGGTTAAATAAAAAAAGATCATAAAGATACTGACTATTTCTTGAAGTTTCTAGTTTCATAATAATTGAAGGTAGTATATCATACCTAATAGATTCAGTTAATTTGATAATTCATTTAAAATAACACACTGTTTATTTTTACTACATGATACAACAACTATTACTTAAGAGAACTAAGCTCATATGAAGTTTAATGTTAACATAGAAAACTTTGGTAAAATTCAAAACGCAAATATAACATTAAGTAATTTTACTGTGATAGCAGGCAGGAATGGTTGCGGAAAAAGTTTTGTAACTAGGGCTTTTTATAGCTTCTTTAATACAATAAATAAAGATCATTTAACAAAAAATTTGCTAAATGATATTGGAGTAACTGACTTTTTTTTAAATAAAATATTATCAACAAGTAAACTCAATACAAAAGAAACTACATCACTCTTATTAATGAAACAAGCGATTGATGACTGCGTTAATTTCATACAACATAATGTTGATGCTCATTATTTATCAGAGCAATTTTTGTTGACAAAACAATTAAATGAAAAATTAAAAAACATAATAAATAATTTCAAAGACTTTAAAAACGAGCTTGGAAGTAAACAAAAAATACAATCTTTCGTTGAAGAATTAATAGGATTAGATGATATCATTCACAATTTAGATCTTTTAGCTAAAGACCCTATTAATAATATAGCAAAATCAATTGAACAAGATCTTAGATCTGAATTACAAGAAAATTTTCAAATTGCTAAATTATCTCAATTAATTAATTATAATAACAATAAAAAATTTTCTTTTAACTTTGAAAAATTAGGCACAATAAGTTTGCAATATAATGAAAGAGAAAAGCAAGACAGCATTGCATTTGAACTTAATTCAGCTAGTATAGATCAGTTTCAACAGCTCAATAATATTGTGTATATAGAATCCCCTATATTTTGGAAAATACGACCTGCTTTAAATTTAATCAAAAGAAATCAATTTCTTAATAGATCTCTTCGTTCTAAATTTTTTCAAAAAGAATTGTTGGGTATCCCAAAATATTTTTTTGATTTATCGAACTTATTGGAGGTTAATTATACATTATCACCAATAGTTACTAAATTTGAGGAAATATCTTCCACCCTAAAAGATGCAATTGGCGGAAAATTTGATATTTCTGACAGTGGGGACATTCTTTTCAAAGAAAAGAATTGCGAAAACAGTTCTTTTTCACTTTATTTAACTTCTACAGGAACAACAAACCTAGGAATGCTATCTTTATTATTAGATAAAGGAATTATTTCTGATGGTAGCTATTTATTTATTGACGAACCAGAAATTAATCTACACCCGAATTGGCAAAGAATGATGGTTGAGTGTTTATTAGAGTTATCAAAATTAAACGTTCATGTTGTAATCGCTACTCATAGTATTGATATGATTAAATGTATCGAATTGTTAATTAATAAAAATGAAGATTTAGTAAGTAATGATCACTTTGCAATTAATCAGCTATCATCAGAAGGTATCTCAATCAACAATGAAGAAAATATATTCAACAAAATTAAAGCGATTAAAGATGATTTGGGTGAATCTTTTTTACAGATGTTTTTAGAAGAAAATGGCTAAAATTGAATTAAATAAATTTTTTAAAAAAATAGATCCAGAATTTAGAGATATAACAAAGGAATTGCTAGAACGATTACCTAATGGTTATTTGCTTGATAATGATGATGGGTTAAAAAAACATTGTAATTGTGATAATTTAAAATCTGTTGATTTTCTATTAGAAAAAGATGGAAATCTATATTTTACCGAATTCAGTGATTTAAATGCTGAAGATGGAAATATTAGAAAGAAAATAACACAACAGATTAATTGTTGTGAACAGGCAAAATCTTGTCCAGTTAAAGGACACTATCCCAAGCTACTTCAGAATATTAAAGTAAATGATTTTGCTTTAAAATACAAAGATACTTTATTATTATTACTCTCAATTAAAAACGATCTGGAACCTAAAACCATATTTCATGAAAATACAGATAAATGGCATTTTTTAATAGTTTATAATAAAAAAACTAATCTTGATCTTGCAAGATATTTAGATTTATTAAAATCGACTATAACATCTTCATTACCTAAAAGATTATTGAATGAAGATAACTTTAAAATTCAAAATTTAAATGACTTCATCAATAATTTTTAGTCCGTCGTGTATTTACTCTAGTTAAAGCTGCTTAGTTCATTCGAGATAAAATAAAGCCCCTTCTGGGGCTTTTTTTACACCTAAAACCCCCTACAGCTTTAAAACAATTCGTTGATTAAAAAATAAGCAAACAAATAACAATCAATCACACAAAAACAACAACTTAACAACTTAATTAAAAATAATAACAACTTTAGGTGTTGATATTAATAACAACTTATGTTGTAATAATCACATCAAAACAAATCAACTTACCAAAGTTGAAGCTCTTTAAAAACTCGGAAAGTCGGAACAACTTATAAAGTGTTATTCAAGTAGATAGTGTGAAAGCGAAGCTCATCTTAGAACGAAATGCCTAGCTCCCTCTAAGCTGATGAACGAATAACGCAGAGTAAGGGAGCGCAGAAACTCGTGACCATCGAGATAATTTGGTTAACAAATGGGAGGAAACAAGAATTGCGAAATTAAAGCGGATTGAACCGCGCCTAGGTGAAAAGTATAGCGTTATTATTACGCTCCCGAGTTTGCATGACAAAGCTGGAAATGACATAGAGTCATACACGCAGCCAGTTAGGGTTAATGTTGAAAAAGAGCGTGCGGGTAAGACGAGATAATGAGCCAATTATCACCCGTGATTACTCATTACGATGAGACTCTTTGGCAAGAGCGCGGCTACTGCGAGAGTGTAGCATTCAAATCAAAGCGCATTTAAACAAGTGGGCTTGAGTTTGAGATTGATAAGAATAATAGAGGTGAGTTATGCAATTACATAGAGCTGTAGAGAACGGTTACGAAAGAGCATATTGCAAAATGATAAGCGATGTCGAAATGCAAGACGCTAAAGATGATTGGATTGAAGCTAGAGCCGAAGAATTGCTTAAAAATTTCGGTAACGACAACGATTGGCAAATAGTAGAGCTTTTAAAAATAAAGCTAGAAAGTAAAAACATTGATGCTGATATTTACAATCAGTTTATAACTGATATGTGTTACTCACAAGCTAAAGCTGAGTATAACAAAAGATTTTGACAACTCGGAAAGACGAGCACATGCAAATCCTTTGCCCTCTTTTGAGGGCTTTTTTGAGGGATTCATTAAATGAATAAAAAAATCAAAGAAGCTAGCGATTTAACTAACAAATTAATCTCTGATGCTGTTAAAAATCTTCAATCAAATAATGACGATTACATTATAGATTATTTTGCTGAGTTGATTTTATCTGTCAAAGCTGAGCTTGGTATAGCTACATATACAAACGCAAAGAGCGCAATAAAAAATGAAATAAAAATTAGCCCAAGTTTTATGACATCGCTAGATAGCGCTATAGTTTTTGCAAGAAGAATCATCTATTTTAATTTAGTTTTGAGACCCGAAACGGCTTGGCGCTTGCCGTAAAAGCGCTATTATTCCTTTCATCCTTTGCCCGTGAATTGAGTAACGGGCTTTTTTACAGAATTAGCGGCTAGAATTCATGAGGATTAAACAATGACAAGTAAAAAGATTATTGAGCAATTGCAACAGCTAGATTGGTATGTTGAATGTAAAACTGAGCATGAATTAGCGTTAGTGTTAAATGCTTGTTTAGATGCGGATGTTGGTTGGTCAAACAGAGTAAACGCAATAAGTCTTAAATGTAGCATTCCTGCCCCAACATTAATTGGACGCTCATCTCGTCGTTGGAGTGACGGTTTGTGGTTTTCCAACACTTTAGCTGATGAAGATTTAAAGCACTATAGTGACATAACAGATTGGTTTTTCGAAGAATTGAGGGAATAGCATGAACACAATCCCAATTGATTACGTCGGCTGTAATGTTTATCAAACAGACCGATTTAATATTAATTACAAACTAAACAAGGGCGAGCAAGTATACGCCCTTTTTTGTGTCTTAATTGTGACATTCGGCGGATTGTTTATGTGGTTTAGCTGGATGTTAGAAGTGGCAACTAATTAAAGGAAATATAAAAATGGCAGAATCGTTTGAAAAGAAAATTTGGGAAACTCTATCGCAGGTTAATGTTAACGACAAAGTAGAAAAAAAGAACGGATTAACATATCTGTCTTGGGCGTGGGCATGGGGTGTTTTAATGGAGTATTATCCTCAATCATCATACATAATTAACCCGCCAACAATTGAACTGGATGGCTCTATGATGGTTAGCGTAACACTAACAATAAAAGAGGATATCAACGAAGCAACTCGATTTATGTGGCTACCAGTTATGGACTTTAAAAACCACGCTATTAAGTCGCCAAATTCAGTAGATATCAACAAAGCGACAATGCGATGTTTAACCAAGGCTATATCAATGTTTGGATTGGGTTTTTATATTTACGCTGGTGAGGATTTGCCAGAAGAAGAAAAACAGGCGCAAAAAATTAATGAAGATGCGTTAAACAAAAAACGCGAATCATTAATCAAAGCAGTTGAACAATCTGCACAAAAAGGCATTGATGCAATGGGTGAGTTTTGGAAATCATTATCAATTGAAGACCAAAAACTTATCGGGTCCAGTGAAAAACGTCGTATCTATGATATGGCAAAAGAGGCTGATAATGGAACAGCGAACGGATGAATGGTTTAACGCACGACTAGGTAAAGTTACAGCTAGCCGAATTAGTGATGTGATGGCTAAAACAAAAAGCGGTTATTCAACTAGCCGCCAAAATTACATGGCTCAGCTAATTTGCGAACGTCTAACAGAAAAACCAACCGAATCATACTCTAACGCCGCTATGCAACGCGGCACAGAGTTAGAGCCAACAGCAAGAGAAATGTACATGCTAAACCAATTTGACGTAACCGTTAAAGAAGTTGGCTTTATTCCCCACCCTACAATCGAAAACGCTGGCGCTAGCCCCGATGGACTAGTAAATGATGATGGATTAATTGAAATCAAATGCCCAAACACGTGGACGCACTTAGAATTTATGCAATCACTAAAGCCAAAGCGTGAGTACATCTTACAAATGCAATGGCAAATGATGTGCACGGGTCGAAAATGGTGCGATTTTGTCAGTTATGACGATAGGTTACCAGATAATTTGAGCTTTAGGTGCATACGAATTCATTACGACGAAGCATTAGCTCAAGAGATAGAAGCAGAAGTTATCAAATTCCTGCAAGAACTAGATGAGAAAATCAAACAAATAGAAGCCGCATAACCGTCCTAGTGACGGTTTTTTATTAAAAGGAAAGAATCATGACAAGATTAACTAAATCTATCAAAGAACAAATTTGTAAAAATGCAATTGAGCAATCACTAGCAAATAAAGAGCTGAAAACAGCAAATGAAAATTTATCTAAATTAGCTCTTGATGTTTATAACGATAACGTAACCGCTGAGCTTCTCAAAGAAGCGGATGAAATAAGAGCCCGAGTAAAAGAGTTGCCATTTGATTATTATTCTGTTTTTCGAATTTGTGAAGGTGTGAGATGTAATTTTAATGGGTTAAGTGCATATCTAACATTACCTTCTGAGCGTATTTTTTATGGATTAGACGAAAATCCAACATACACCGCCGATCATGAGTTTTCAAAACGGTTTTTATCATTACAGAATCAGTTCAAATATCTAGAAAAACAAAAAAATGATTTAGAGCATGAAATTATGGCTATTTTAAATAGTTGTGCAACTCTCAAAAAATTACAAGAAATATGGCCAGAATCAATCAACTTTTTAGACGGTATACAAGTGGATATCACAAAAACCAATTTACCTGCCGTTGTCGTTGAAAACTTAAATAAAAAACTAGGTATAACAACAAGCTAAAAATAACGTCTGGTATATGCGTTGATGATTAGTGTTAGCAGAGACACTGTCCGCAATTGCAGTTAGCCCGCTAATTTGAAATATACAAGCCATATTGTTTGACATGACGGTAGTCACGCCGTTGGCGACAGAGTGGCAATTACTTAATACAACAAGGAGTAATTATGTCAGAAAAAATAACGTTTGTTGTGTATGCACGGATTGGACCGTCAAGAAATGAAGAAAAAATCGAAATTGATAAAGCTGAATATGAAGCTCTGGAAAATAAGGATGTGTACCTGCAAGAGTTAATTAATTCTTATCTTCCCGATCTTGTAGACAGCGGAATATATATTGAGGATTAGATTATGAAATATTTTACTTATGACTATCACGACGATGGTTTTGAATATCACAACACTGAAGAAGAAGCGAAAAATTACGCTCAGCAATGTTTGGATTATTACATACAAAACGATAATCATGATTTCGTTGATATTTGTTGGGGTGAGATAAAAGAGTCTGTGCATTCAAATGATGCAGTGCTTGAGTTAAAAGAGGTTAAATAATATGCAATGGATAGACAACAATTTAATAGATGATAAAAACAAATATTTAGTCGGTTTTGAACGTGGTGGTGACTGCTGTGACTGGGCTGATATCACTGTTTATGATAATGACGGAAATGATATAACAGAAGATGATCTAACAGATTGGGAGTTTTGCGAATTTCCAGATTTAAGCAATATAGACGGTGAAGATAGGATCGCTATTGTTAATAAAAAACTTGGCGTTACAGGTTATGTGCATTGTGAAAGCTCGAATAATGGCTATTATTCAGCATGTTATTGGGCTGAAAAAACGGAGTAAATTATGATTACAGATGAAGAGTGGAAAAAGCTAAAGTCGGGGGATGTTATTTGGTATGCAGATCAACATGCATTAAAACCACAAAATCTCATAATTGTAAAAATAACCAAAAATAGTGTTTATTGTGACAAGAAAAAAATTGATAAGGAGAGTTATTTATTGCATTCAAGTTTAAACGACGCAACACAAGCTGTAAATTTTAGATTAAAAGCACACATTGAAAAAATACAGCATCAAATTGACGAAAATTTAAAACAACTGGAGCAAGAAAATGGCAATTAACACAATGAAGTAGAAATAGAAGTTGATAAAGCTGAATATGAAGCTGCGGAAGATAAAAATGCTTACGAACAAGAGTTAGTTGATTCTTATCTTCAAGAACTTGTAGCGATTGGGATCGGTATTAAGGAGTAAATTATGATTAAAGATAAAAACCCATTAACACGAACTGAACTATTAAAAGAGGCTATTGCTTGCGTTAAAGAAATTGAAAAAATGCAAAAACAAATTGATAAACGATTGGAGCAAGAAAATGGCAAATAATTTAAATCAGTGTTTATTCACTGGCAGAATTGGGAAAATTGAAGAGCGTTACACTTCTGATAATAAGTTAATCGTTAATTTCAGCATGGCAATTGGTAGCTACAAGAAGAATGGTGATAGCTATGAAGATGTCACAGACTGGGCTAATTTACGAGCGTTCGGTAAGATTGCGGAAAAAGTGCGAGATAAAGGCAAAGGCGCTTTTATTCGTGTTACAGCTCGCTATAAAACAGATAAATGGCAGGATCAATACGGCAACAACAAAACAGCTATTTATTTTATAGTTGATGATTTTGAGGCGTTAACGTTCGATAAAAGCAGTAATCAGCCAGAACAACAACCTAAACCGCAAGCAACTACTCAGGCTCAGCAAGATACATTTGATGATGATATTCCCTTTTAAATCAATTATTTAAATAAACCGCTCATGTAGCGGTTTTTTATTGTGAGTTATATTATGAAACATCTACCGAACAATGATAATCAGTTTTACCCTACGCCGTCTCGGCTAAAATCATTAATGTTTAGCAAAATCGACACATATAAAACACGTCGAATTCTCGACCCGTCAGCAGGCAAAGGCGACTTGCTGAAACTGTTTAGCTCAAACCAATTTGAACTGTACGCTATTGAAATTGATACTAATTTACAAAAAATACTAAAACAAGACGGGTTTAGAATAGTAGATAGTGATTTTTTAACGTACAACGGTATTGATAAATATGATTTAATCATAATGAACCCGCCGTTTAAAAATGGCGAAAAACATCTGCTCCACGCATTAAATTTTGTTGTCGATGGTCAAATAGTTTGCATACTAAATGCCGAAACAATTAAAAATCCGTATTCAAATACTAGAAAAGATTTGATTCAACGATTGAATGATTTAAACGCAGAAATTGAATATTATCAGGATATGTTTATTGATGCTGAACGCTCAACATGCGTTGAAATAGCGTTAATTAACATAAAAATTCAAAATACCGTTGAACAGCTATTCAATCCAAAAAAATTCGAAATGGATGACAATAATATTATTTTAGAAGATAGAAATGATGTTAAAAAGCACGGAACAATCAATATTCACGAACTGATTAATGATTATAATCGTGAAAAAGAACAGGGAATTAAAGCTATCTCTAATTTTTTTAGAGATAGCTACGGATTACGCTCAGAATTACAGTTATCAGTCCGCGGGGAATCATCTCACTACAATGACGGTCGATATTCTGCAACTGAATATAAGCAAGCTATTCAGCAATATAGTAGAAATCTAAAAAAACACTACTGGGAAACGCTCATCAAATTACCAAAATTTGAAGAAAAATTAACAGTAGAAACAAAGGAAAAATTCTTTAAATTAATCAATGACTATCGAGATATGGAATTCAACGAGAATAATATTAATATTCTGTATGAGCATCTCATTAGTCTTGGCACAGAATTGATCGAACAATGTATTGATAAACTATTTAATAAAATAACACGTCAACACGCATATTATTCTGAAAGTAAGAAAAATATCTATCTCTACAACGGCTGGAAAACAAATAACGGTTACAAAATTAATAAAAAATTTATATTACCAGTGCATAACCCTGGTGCGTTTGACGGCGGGTGGAGAGTGCAAGAAGAATTAAGTGATATAGAAAAAGTATTTTCTTTTTTTAACAACGGCAGAAAACCAGATGCATCTATCGCAGATATTTACAATAAATGGCGACATTCTCATACAGATAATCATATTGAAAATGATTTATTTAAAATATGTTTTTACAAAAAAGGAACTGCGCATTTTACAGTTAAAGATGACGCGTTATTGCGACGTTTTAATGTGTTTGTCGGCAAAAAAAGGCAATGGTTACCGCCCGATTATGCGATGAAAAATTATAATGATTGTAATAATGAGGAAAAACGTGTTATTGATGAGTTTGAGGGCAAAAAACAATACACATCTAGTCTAAACGATCCTTTGTTAACAAATTCAAATAAATCAATATTAATGCTTAACTCTATCTAATTTTTCACCCCGAAAAATCTGTTAATAACTCACTGAGCAACCACCCTATTCTATTAATTTTACAAATATCTGCGCTGATTATTTGGCGTAGATACTTTTTATGGGAATAATTATGCAAATTGATGAATCCGTATTTAACCACGGCAAAATCGAATTTCAACATATCGACTATGGTTATGTTTTCTTGTTTGATAACGAGCTTTATATGAAGATCGAATTAGACCCGATTATTCTGTCGTTTGTTTTCAAGTGCTCATCTAAAGGTGTACACGAAATAACTAACGGATGCGCAATCAATCTTATTAGCGGCCAAGGAGAAGTATTTGCTGATAACTGTATGGTCGAACCAGTAAAAGCTGTAATTAAAAGGAAACAACCATGACGACACACGAACTAAAAATTAAATCAGAGTATTTTATGGATGTTGTAAAAGACATAAAAAAAGCTGAAATACGCTACAACGACCGAAATTACAAGGTCGGAGATATTCTAGTTTTGCATGAAATTGATGGGCACGGTAATCGTACGGGCAATCAATGTACTGTTATTGTCTCTCATATTTTAGACGATACTGAGTATTTGCGCGAGGGTTATGTGATGTTGAGTATAGATAATTTGTTAACAAAAACTGGACTGTCAGCACACAAGAGTAATTCTGAGACGTCAGCACAACGAACGCTATCACGGCTTGGATATACAGATAATGGCGGAGAAGAATGGACACCTCCTCTTGGTAAACCTCCTAGATTTGATTTAATTGATGAGCTACGTAAAGAGATAGCAGAATTAAAATCACAAAAACACATCAACGAAATCAAAGCTCAAGGAATCGAGGAAGCCGTAAAAAATGCTGATAACCAAACGTACATCGGTGTTACTGGAGGTGAATTTTCACCACAAAAACAATACAGGGCTGAAATTCTGGTATTTGCTGATAATTTAAGAGGTAAAAATGACTAATAAATATTATATATACGTTAAATGCAAACGGTGCAAAGGAACAGGGAGAGTTACCGATCACATGATGGGAGTATGCGGATTTGGACTTGGATATCTAGCGCAAAAACTAGATAGCGGATTTAAAGCTGAGTACCCAGAATGTGATGGTTACGGCACAGTCAAAAAGAGGGTTTACAGTGAATAAATACAGCAAATTATGCAATCAAACAAGGATTATTCATGAAAAAACGTAGAGCGGTAACAATAAGCGTAACTCCAGATGAATATGATTCTATTTGCACTGCGTTCGGAGAGTATTTTAATAAATGCGAAGGCGCTGATGATGATGTTTTTGTTGAAGACGCTAATCTGGACGGAAATAATTTTAAAACGTTTCAAGCAAAATATAAAAAAGCATGTCAAAGACAATTAGTAAGAGACACTATTAAAGGAGCACTGACTACGCAAAAAAGCAAAGAGCAATAATTGCTATTGCTGAGTGTTATTTGTTGATGAGAGATGAGAAAAGATTATAGGAGTAAATAATGGTAAATAATTTAACAATTGAAGACCCAAGATATAGCAAATCACAGGTTTGCGACTACATGGGCGGATTAGATCAAACCACGTTAGACAAATGGGTGGCGAAAGGAGAATTTCCAAGGCCCGATTTATATTTAGGTAGACATCCGCGTTGGAAGCTGTCTACCATCAACGCTTATCTTGCCCAAAAAGAACAAGAATATCAATCATGCGGTTAGGCTATCTATATAGTCCGCATACCATTGCATCATCTCACGACGCCCCTCCAAATATTGTGCGTGATTGTAAATACCACGCACATTCCCTTCTTCGTGATTTAATTGTTTTTCTATCCAGTCACGATTAAAACCATGCTCATTTAACACACTTGAAAACTGATGCCTAAAGCCGTGCCCAGTTGCACGGTTAGCAAATCCCAATCGTTTTATTAAACCTAAAATAGCGCCGTTAGACATGTGTTTTGAACTGCTATTTCTACCAAAAAAAACATATTCTCCCCGCCCTGTAATTGGTTGTAAAAATTTCAGAATATTAATAGCTTGATTAGATAGCGGTACCACGTGAACCCTTGATTTTTTCATTGATTCTTTTGGTAGAATTATGTATCGTTTATCCAGATCTACATATTCCCATTTACAGCTCAATAATTCCATGGTCCTGACAGCAGTCAATATTAATAATTCTGTAGCATAACGAACTAAAATATTACCCGAATACGATTGTAACGCTTTCATAAATTCACGCATATCATCCTCCATTAAAAAGGCGTAATTTTCTGGCGTATGCGTGACCATGGCTTTAGCTAATTCACGTGCCGGATTGTTTTCTGCTCTTTCGGTAATAATTGCATATTGAAAAACCTCAGTACATCGTTGACGCATCTTTTTTGCAATTTCCAATGCGCCTCTATTTTCTATTTGTTTTAAACAGTTTAGCATTTCTAGAGGCTTGATTTGCGCAATATCCATATCGCCAACGAACGGGAATATATCTTTTTCAAAATACCGAATAATCATTTCTCTGGTATTGATAGACCAATTCCGTTTTTTTGTATCAAACCATTCAAGGGTTATTTTTTTAAAAGTATTTCCTTGCGCGATATTAGCAAGTAAAGTTTTTCTTTTTCGCTCAACAGCAGGATCTTTGCCGTAAGCAAGCATCTGCCGAGCTAATTCTTTTTCGTTGCGTGCATCAGATAAACTAATATACGGATACTTACCGATCGTTAGCGTTTTTCTTTTGCCGTTGAACTGATAATCATAGCGCCAAGATTTAGTTCCTGTAGGTGTGATGTATAGATATAGGCTTTCAAAGTCTGGCAACTTGTACGGTTTTTCTTTTGGTTTTGCTGATTCAATGGCTTTTACAGTTAGCATAATTACGGTATTTTTGGTCACGGTATTAAAATATACCGTAAATATACCGTTTAAATGTTTGCGTTGTCAATCGTTTAGAATCGTGTTTAGTCGTGTCGAAACGCCTTAAAACACTGTTAAAATAAGGCTTAAATCGTAGAATATCGTTTTTAATCTTGTTTGCGATCTCGACCTCAGCAGGAATCGAACCTGCAACTAGCCCTTAGGAGGGGCTTGTTATATCCATTTAACTATGAGGTCATAGGGTTGTACATTTTAATAAATTTTATTAGATAATGCCATTTAAATAACGAAAAATTTTCTATTTTAAGTAATCATGATACAATCGCATCATAATTAACCTCATTACTTTTAATCGAAGATACTATGAAAAAACGAATTGTTGGTATGATGTTTTCTGTAATGGCACTCACAAGTTGTGCTACTTATCAAGCCGAAACTAATTCCTATAGTGATCCGTTATCAGGTTTTAACAAAACCATGTTTGATGTTAACTACTATGCGCTTGATCCCTATGTTTTGCGTCCTGCCGCAGTAGCTTGGAAAGATTATGTTCCGTCTCCTGTTCGTACAGGTGTAGTTAACTTTTCATCTAACCTTTCTGAACCAGCTTCAATGGTGAACAACTTATTACAAGGTGACGTTCATAAAGCTGGAACACATTTAGCACGATTCTTTTTAAATACCGTTTTCGGTTTTGCTGGTTTGATGGATGTTGCTAGCATGTCTGATCCACAATTACAAAAAGGCGGCAAACGAACTTTTGGTGATGTTCTTGGTCATTACGATGTACCTTATGGTCCTTATGTTGTACTGCCATTTTATGGTTCAGCAACATTGAGAGAAGAAGGTGGTGGTATTGTTGACACCCTTTATCCTCCACTTGTTTGGATAGATTGGCAATGGATGTTGGCACGTGGTGTAATTGATGGCGTTGAAGCACGTGCAATGGCAATCGAGTATGAAGATCTGATTAAAAATAGCGATGATCCTTATAACTTTATGCGTAATGCTTACTTCCAGCGTAATGACTTTATCGCATCGGGTGGTAAAGTAGATGAAAATAAACAAAAACAACGTGAAGAATCGATTAATGATGTTATTAATGATATCGATTCGCAATAACTTTTGTTAAATTATGTACTTTTATTAAATCATGTTAAAAACCGCCGTTATTTGGCGGTTTTTTATGTTCTTTTATTTATGATGATACTAATTTAGTCATTTTTTATTTACATATTTATTTTGATATTGATATTGATTTCATTTCTGGTAAATATTGCCAAAATCGGCTTGGCATTTGCTGGCGTTGTAATTTAGGATTGATTCGTTCTTTTATAGTTAATGCATTACAATAGCGTAACCACATATTCTGAAATAGTACTTCGTCCTTAGATAGATAATTTTGATTCACCTGACTATTAATAATCAGATCATCTTTATCAACGAGCGAGATCGGTTCAATACTGTGTAAATTATAGATATAACCGTATTCGCGCTTTTCATCATATATAGCCCACTTTTGATCGGCAAAACGATCTTTAAAAAATTTAAGAACCAAAGGCAATACGTTATAAATAGGAGCAATATTCGAAAAATAGATCTTATCTTCCCTTTCATTAGGCACCGTCGTATCTTTAATAGGATTGTCAATTGCACTAAAACGTACAAATTGCATTATACGATGTCGCTCCCGACTAACTTTTTTGGCAATATCATGTACAAATAACACATCTTTATCGGCAAAATCCGTTTCGATTGATTTAGATGATTTAAATACCTTGCAAATATAACGAAAAACAATTAAATCACTTTCAGGCAATTCTGATAACCAAACATACATTAAATGACGAAGCGCCGCTTTACTAATCTTATTAATTAACGCCAAACGTACACGCTCATATTTAAGATCACAAAATTCAACATTATGCCTATTAGACACTAATAGCGGTTCAACCTGCCCAATAGCCAACAGGCATTCGGGCATCTTTTTGAGTTTAAAAGCATCAAATACCGCACATAGCAATCCTTCAAAGCTTTTATCATAATAAAACGCCAACATGTCTACCACTCCATGACTAATTGCTGTGAAATATTATCTTGTTTATCTTCTAACAAAGGCGGATCTTGTAACGATAGTCGGATATATTCGGCCGAAGAATCAAGCAATTTAAATTTTCTCATTTCATGACAAACAACAAAAAATTTTGCTCGCTTTAAAACAACACCAATACGTTTAAGCGCATCAAAAGTAAGCTTACGATGACGTCTTGCCATCACAATTAACTTGGCCGATTTAACACCAATGCCTGGTACTCGCAAAATTTTTTGATAGCTATCACGGTTAACATCAACGGGAAAAAAATGCGGATTACGGATAGCCCAAGCCAGTTTAGGATCAACGCTTAAATCAAGATCAGGATATTGATCGTTAACAATTTCATCAACATTAAAATCATAAAAACGCAATAACCAATCGGCTTGATATAAACGATTTTCTCGTACTCTTGGTACGTCTTGTACAACAGGCAACCGCTTGTCGTAACCATTAACAGGAATAAATCCCGAGTAATAAACTCGTTTCATACTTGGGCGTTTGTAAAGCTTAGCGGTTAATTGCAAAATCTGTTTATCTGATTCATCGGTTGCGCCAATAATAACTTGAGTACTTTGCCCAGCAGGTACAAATTTGGGTGTAGTGCGAAATTTTTTGCGATCTTCGATATTTTCTAACACATTTTGATGTATTTGACGCATAGGCTGATAGATACTTTGATGATCTTTATCAGGCGCTAATAATTTAAGATTTTCTTCAGTTGGAATTTCTAAATTAACACTCATTCTATCAACCAATAAACCTGCTTGATTAATTAACTCATTACTAGCACCAGGAATCGCTTTCATATGAATATAGCCATTAAAACCATATTCATTTCGCAAAATCTTTACCACTTTAATCATTCTTTCCATGGTATGATCTGGACTTCTTACAATGCCTGAACTAATAAATAAACCTTCAATATAATTACGGCGATAAAATTCAATGGTCACATCAGCCAACTCACGTGGTGTAAAACCTGCTCTTGGAATATCATTACTTTGACGATTAATACAATAAGCACAATCAAACATACAATAATTAGTGAGCATAATTTTAAGTAACGAAACGCATCGCCCATCGGCAGTAAATGTATGACAAATACCAGACTTATGTGCACTACCAATGCCTTTACCTTTATTACCTCTTGAAGTGCCACTTGATGAGCAAGAAATATCATACTTTGCCGATTCAGCTAATATCTCAAGTTTAGTTATCATTTTTTCGTTCATATTGTGCCATTAAAATAACTGTTTATTTATACAGTGTACAGTAATTATATTAAGCTTAGCAAGTAAATATTGTCGACAAAATCACTGTTACCTACGCTACTTAGGCAATTCTATTGATTTGATTACTTTTATATAAATAATTAAGACAATATCAAAAGATATAAATAAAAACATGGCAAGGTATTGTTCAGCTTACAACTGTACGCTATAATCAACAAACTTTTTTATATGAAGCCAGATAACTTAGGAGCTAAATAGTAAATGAAACGAGTTGTAATTACAGGGTTAGGAATTCTTTCAAGTATTGGGAATAATACTAAAGAAGTCTTAGAATCACTAAAAGTAGGTCGTAGTGGTATTACCTTTTCTCAAGAAATGAAAGATAGCGGGATGCGTAGCCATGTATGCGGAAATGTAAAACTTGACACTACTGGGCTCATTGATCGCAAAGTTGTTCGTTTTATGAATGATGCTTCTATTTACGGTTATCTTGCTTTACAACAGGCTATTGAAGACGCAAAATTAACCCCTGAACAAGTCTCTAACCCTCGTACTGGCTTAATTGCTGGTTATGGTGGCTCAACTAAAACACAATACAATGTAGTAGCTGGAATGAAAGAAAAGGGATTACGAGGTGTAGGTCCTTATGCTGTAACCAAATCAATGTCATCGGCGATTTCGGCTTGCTTAGCAACTCCATTTAAAATTAAAGGAATTAGCTACTCAATGACATCTGCTTGTGCGACATCAGTTCACTGTATTGGTCATGCTGCTGAACTTATTCAACTTGGCAAACAAGACATCGTCTTTGCGGGTGGTGGTGAAGAACTTTGCTGGGAAATGTCTTGCGAATTTGATGCCATGGGCGCTTTATCAACCAAATATAACGACAACCCAGAAAAAGCATCACGTGCTTATGATAAAAACCGTGATGGTTTTGTTATTGCTGGCGGTGCAGGTATGGTTGTAGTTGAAGAATTAGAACATGCGCTTGCTCGTGGTGCTCATATTTATGGCGAACTGGTTGGATATGGCGCAACGTCGGACGGTCATGACATGGTTGCCCCATCAGGTGAAGGCGCAATGCGCTGTATGCAACTTGCCATTCAAGATTTAGATGTACCAGTTGATTACATCAACACCCACGGCACATCAACCCCAGTTGGTGATGTCAAAGAATTATGGGCAATCAAACAAGTATTTGGCGATAACATCCCTGCTATTTCATCAACCAAATCAATGACTGGTCATTCATTAAGTGCAACAGGTGCGCAAGAGCTTATCTATTCATTATTAATGTTAGAACATGGCTTTATTACACCAAGTATCAATATTGATGAACTTGATGAAGCAGCAATCGGCATGAACATTATTACTGAACCAACCGAGCGTGAACTAACAACAGTCATGTCAAATAGCTTTGGTTTTGGTGGTACTAATGCCTCAATTGTAATGAAAAAATATAAAGCCTAATAAGTAAATTTAATTAATATCAACCAATAAAAAACCGTTCTAGATTGAACGGTTTTTTTGTAGGATTAATAATGAAAATTAAATATTTATAAAACGTTACTTAAAAATAGCCGTGTTTGTTCAGCAGCAATCTTAATCAACAAAGGCAATAGCAATAAGCAAAGCTTCGGCTTTAGCAATAGCATCGATTTTAGTCATCTTTTTGACATCCATATAATTATCTGCATTCGGCTTTGATGCCATGATGAGGCAAACTTATCAAAATTATGGTGCTATAAACGTCTTTCTTACTTTAAAACTGTTCAGGTAGACTATTTATTTTATTGAATTTTTTATCTTTAAATAAAATCATATACTTATAGGCTAGTTGTTTATTACGTTGAATTTGGCTTTTTAAGAAAGGCGCTTTTGTTATTTGATAATAGCTATTTATAACAGACTGTTAATCAGAACTAATTAATAACAAAAGCGCAAGCTTTCTGCGTCGGGGACGGTGGCGGCGCAATTGTGGCTTTGCCACAACTGCGCAACTCTAAGGGATGCCCCCACACTTACGCAGGGGCTTTATTCTTTTTTATATTGTCCTATCAAGCGCCATAACCACCTTCCGCGCTCTAAGGATTAAGAACTAAGAACTAAAAGTTAAGGTGTGACACAAAAGCCCAGAAATTTGCTGTTCGAGTCGTCATAGGTGTAGGTGTAGTAGCCGTTGCGCGCGCTTATAACGACGTAATGGTAATATCCGATGGAGCAAGTGCCCTTCGACGACCACCGCTCGCAGTCACCTGACCAGTAGTACCGCATGTAGGTGCCTCCATCACTGAAACCCGCATCAGCGTACTTCGCCAGATAGCCCCACTCCGAGAAAAATCCCCCACCTATTCGACGCTGGTAATTATGAGGCCATGGTGAGTAAGGTTTGGCGGCGTCAGGAGCCCCCCAGTTTAGTGCATTGCTTAAATCTCTTATCAGTGGCATTCGATGATAACCCAAACGATCACACCAATGCTCATGATTCGAACGTCTTTCCATTGCCCCCCCCCGATGGACAAACCACATCCTCAATTCAAATCCATATTTCACCATTACTCGCCCACTAGCATCCTTGCCTTCTAGTACGAAGGTATGAGGTAAATTTGGCTTGTGAATTT
>NZ_LZHB01000039.1:0-2711 GCF_001690345.1 Gilliamella sp. Gris3-2 | reverse complement strand
TCAATTATTAATCAAATTATAATGATAATTTAATCAGTTTGTCTCCTGATAATGAATACTTATAATCTATTTTGGGTTATTTACAAACCAATTATCTTATTTATAATTTTGTTTATCTGCATTTATATTTTATATAACAGAGCCCAAATTTATTTAACACAATTAAATTAAGGAGTGACTGATGTCATTTGTCAATGCCTATGTCTCGAACGAAGATGCTAAAAAATATGATTTAGATAATTTATGGAATAAGTACAATCCTTGGTTCACTCAAATGCCTGAACTATTGAAGAGTTTTGATGTTCACCAACACGCTTGGTGTGTGGATAAGGAACGAGGGTATTGGTTATTTAACTGTGGTTGGGTGCTGAATTATGATAGTCCTTCGGGTCTCCCTGAACCAACGAATAAGCAGGTGTTTATCCTGCATGTTAATGGTCAGAATATTGATTTTATTCTGGAAGCTGGCCGTTGGAAACCTAGCGATTTGGAAGCGATCGGTTTGGAATATGCTAACTCATTTCTTGTAAAAATTGCTTGGAATATTGTGTCAATGACCCCGAGTTGTCTACCTAGTATGTCGAAAGAGGATTTATTAACCGTTTTAAAAGAGGCATTAACTGTCTATAAATGTAATGGAATTAGAAATTTAGAAGCTAATGATGAAGCACTGATTAGATGTAATTTTTAGTATTTTGTAAGCTAACGCTATAATCAATTATTATATCGTCTATTTTTGTTTATTTACAAACCAACTATCTTATTTATAATTCTATTTATCTGCATTTATATAAAACAACCCAAATTTATTTAACACAATTAAATTAAGGAGTGACTTATGTCATTTGTCAATGCCTATGTGTCGGAAGAAGATGCTAAAAAATATGATTTAGATAATTTATGGAATAAGTACCGCCGCTTTGGTACCAAAATGCCTGAACTATTGAAGAGTTTTGATGTTCATCAACACGCTTGGTGTGTGGATAAGGAACGAGGGTATTGGTTATTTAACTGTGACTATGTGCTGAATTATGATACTCCGTCTGGTTTACCCGCAGCAACTAATAAGGAGGTATATATCCTGCATGTTAATGGCCAGAATATTGAGTTTATTTTGGCTCGTGGCGATTTAGATCCTAGCGATTCAGTATCTACTGACTTATATCTGATACAATTTGCTTGGAATATTGTGTCAATGACCCCGAGTTGTCTACCTAGTATGTCGAAAGAGGATTTATTAACCATTTTAAAAGAGGCATTAACTGTCTATAAATGTAATGGAATTAGAGATTTAGAAACTGATGATAAGACACTGATTAGATGTAATTTTTAGTATTTTGTAAGCTAACACTATAATCAATTATTATACTGGAGGAATAGACCAATATGGTGGGATTGACTAAAGAGGAAGCGGAAAAACGATTATTTAAGGTCAAGGATGCCGATGGATTACGTGATTTAATACAGCAATTAGATATAAATACGCATGGCAAAACAACCATCCTCTAAAATGCTCTAAATTCACATTTACTAAATTTTAATCTGCTAAATTTCAATTTACTGCTCCCTTCAAAATATCAGCATAACTTTCAATCGTATTTCAATATTGTTACCGATCAATTATTAAACAAATTATAACAATAATTTAATCAAATCATGCCCTAATAATGAATACTTATAATCTGTTTTGGGTTATTCACAAACCAACTATCTTATTTATAATTCTGTTTATCTGCATTTATATTTTATATAACAGAACCCAAATTTATTTAACACAATTGAATTAAGGAGTGACTGATGCCATTTGTCAATGCCTATGTGTCGGAAGAAGATGCCAAAAAATATGATTTAGATAATTTATGGAATAAGTACAATCGTTGGGGTATAAAAATGCCCGAGCAATTGAAGAGTTTTGACGTTCGCCAACACGCTTGGTGTGTGGATAAGGAACGAGGGTATTGGTTATTTAACTGTAATTGTGTGCTCAATTATGATAGCCCTTCCGGTATCCCTGAACCAACGAATAAGCAGGTGTTTATCCTGCATGTTGATGGTCAGCATATTGATTTTATTCTGGAGGCTACTGATTGGGATCCTAGCGATTTGCAAGCGATCGGTTTGGAATATGCTAATTCATTTCCTATACAAATTGCTTGGAATATTGTGTCAATGACCCCGAGTAGTTTACCTAGTATGTCGAAGGCGGATTTATTAACCATTTTAAAAGAGGCGTTAACTGTCTATAAATTTAGTGGACTTAGAGATGTAGAATCTAATGAAGAAGCACTGATTAGATGTAATTTTTAGTATTTTGTAAGCTAACACTATAATCAATTATTATATCGTCTATTTTTGTTTATTTACAAACCAACTATCTTATTTATAATTCTATTTATCTGCATTTATATAAAACACCCCAAATTTATTTAACACAATTTAATTAAGGAGTGACTGATGTCATTTGTCAATGCCTATGTGTCGGAAAAAGATGCCAAAAAATATGATTTAGATAATTTATGGAATAAGTACCGCAGCATTGGTACCAAAATGCCTGAACTATTGAACAGTTTTGATGTTCACCAACACGCTTGGTGTGTGGATAAGGAACGAGGGTATTGGTTGTTTTACTGTAATTATGTAATGACTTATGATACTCCTTCTGGTCTACCTCAACCAACTTCTAAAAAAATATTTATCCTGCATGTTAATGG
>NZ_LZHB01000038.1:0-23533 GCF_001690345.1 Gilliamella sp. Gris3-2 | reverse complement strand
TAAAGTATGCCCGCAATCACTTCAGCACCGCGTTCACTAGCTGCAGCACCTAAGCCACCCACTAGAGCTGAGTTGCCTTGCAGCTCGGCTACCACCGCACCGAGTATCGCATGGCTGACGGTATTGGCAACTATATCACCTTCCGTATGCTGTTTTATAATAGTTGCTATCTTCGGCGCGAGTGCCCCTGCGGCTGCCCCTGTCATGTCACCACTGATTAAGCCGTTGATGATACTAACCGCCATGTCAATGCCTTGACGGGTGTCACTGCCCATCGCTGACATGCCTTGGTTCATCGATTCTTTGTAGGCGTCTTCGTAGATTTTTTGTTGCTGCTCGTCGGTTAAAACGATGCCTTTGTCTGCGGCTTTTTCTTGTTCTTTTTCTACCGCTTCTTTTGCCTTGGATTCGGCTTTTATCCGGTCAATATGATTAAGCATCGTTAACGTTTCACCACCAATTTCACTCACTAACTGCGTTTGGTCGATGATGTCTTGCTCTTTTTGTTTGTTAAAAATGTGTTTGAGCTCGTTATTCGCCTGTTCAGTATTATGACTTAATTCGTTGATATCTTGTTTTTGGTCATCCTTATTGCGGATAATTATCGTCCCTTCCGATACCGCTGAATGCGTCGTCGATTGTTCGCTTTCGTTTTTATTGCGACTGGTTGGCATCGATGGCATGCCGCTAGAGCTTACCCCTGCACTGCTACTACTGACTTGGTAGTCCGCTTTGTTTTCGATATCACTAAAGCTGATTGTGCCTGTGTCAAGGCGGTTTTGGCTCTTCTCTTTCGCTTCTGAGGCTATCACCGCCACGGATAGCATAAAAAAACACCAAGAAAAAATTAAATAAAATAAAATCAATAACTTTACTGGCTAATTTTTTGTAAGTAAAAATAGTAACTTAATGTATTTTTTATGTTTTAGATAGAAGGAGATATGACTCAATGCGCAATGCAACAAGTAGGCTTTATTTTCTACAATGGTGTATAAAAATAATAATGGTTAAAGCAGTGCTAAGCCAAAATTAGTAATTAAAAAATTAATTATCGGATTTAGTGACAGAATTAACTGCCACTTTTTAATAACGAACACACTAAGATAGTGTTAGTATTGTCAGTTTGAGTTACTACAAATTAGTCCTCTAAAATAACATCTTTATCATCAGGAAAAGGAGTTATGATCTGATAATGGTTAGAGCTTAAATTAATGCTCATATCATCTATTAAGTAATTATATAAATCAAATTTATAAGATAGAATTTTTGTTAAAAGTATATTTTTAATTTCTAATAATGATTCATTTAATTTTTCCGGAATTAAACTATAAATATCTTCTAGCTCAGTACCTAACCATATCGCTTGAATGATAGAATGATCTATTCCCATTCTTTCTAATTTATCAGCAATACTCGGAGAAAAGAAGATTTTTTCTGCTTCATCAATACTTATTTTTTCGTTTAAAATAGCCTCAATCACACCCAAAAGCATGATCGATGAAAAATATTCTATTTTATCTAATTCATTTGTAGTTAGTTCTAATTTCATTATTTTAAACTCCACCCAGGCTTCACTTTAACATTAAACACTCTACCACTTTGACTTTGAAAGTAATGAATTGAAACTCTATTTCCTGATGAATCATATCCATTTTGATAAACTTTCTTCCATTGGCCTTGTTCAATTTTTCTTAAATTTTTTAAAACTTGACCATTATTTACATTATGTTTCGTTGTGCCATTTTGCACGCTTCTAAACCCTTTTGGGTAATTAGGTGAATCCTTAATTGAATTATAAGTATGTTTAATTTCATTAGGATCTCTTGAAACATCATTCTGACTATTGTTTTTATTTCGGTTACTATTATCATCGTCATCATCAGGCGGTAATCCCGGAGCACCACCAGCTGTACTACTTCCAGTTCCTGTTAACGTATTATCATTATATTTCTCTTTTAGATAATCATTATAATAACGTTCATAAGTTTTTAGTACTGCATCTTCAAAGAACCCATCACCCATTGGATCGACTAATGCAATTTCAATTAGTCTTCGTTGTTCCAAATTTAGGCTTTCTAAAAATGCTTTTGATTCTGCTGCTGTAAGACCTTCAGCCATTAATACATCTACCGCATTAATACTAACTGGTCCACCAATTTCACTTGGACGTACTAGATACCAAGCGGCTCTAGCTAAATTATTATTCTCAACCGCATTTTTCCCTGCAGCAACGCCTGTATTGATATCTTGGATATCACCACCGGCAGCGGCTATTGCAAGGCCTGTCGCTAGCTGTGATAGGGCGCTGATTTGTTGTCTTTCTTCTTGTGATAATTCCGCTACTGTTTTACCTGGGTAAAGAATACCCATGATAACCTCAGCACCACGTTCACTTGCAGCAGCACCTAAGCCACCCACTAGAGCAGAGTTGCCTTGTAGCTCGGCTACCACCGCACCGAGTATGGCATGGCTGACGGTGTTGGCAACGGTGTTTCCTTCGGTCTGTTGTTTGATAATGGTGGCAATTTTTGGTGCAAGTGCCCCTGCGGCTGCCCCTGCCATGTCGCCACTGATTAAGCCGTTGATGATACTAACGGCCATGTCAATACCTTGACGGGTGTCACTGCCCATTGCTGACATGCCTTCGTTCATCGCCTTTTTGTAGGCGTCTTCGTAGATTTTTTGCGAAATTATATTTACCTAGTATAAAAAATAAAGCCCTACATTTGCAGGGCTTTTTATAATATTTTTCTTTATTTTAATTGGTCATATATTTCATAAATATCATATTTCAATTTCAAAACATTATCTTTTTCGATACCATGGATCATTTCAAACTCTTCAGAATCGACACATACACCGGAATATATTTCACCAATAATTGAGCGTATAATATAAAGCTCATCTTTCGATAAAATTACTGTTGATTGCTCATTATCTAATTGAATTAATTTCATTCTATTTCCTCTATCTCAAATCATCAAAGTATTTACGTTTATCTACGGGCCTAAATGCTGTTCCACCATCTTTTGCTTTTGGATTTCTAATAACGACTGTTCCTGTTTGCTCGTGCCAATATGCAGTTCTTCCTCCTGATAGCTCTTTAAAGGATGTATAATTGGAAACCACATTTTCTATATGTTTTGCAAATTGTTCTTTTGTTGTAATACCTAAATCTTTAAATTCTTCTTGCTTTATAACATGTTTATAATAAGCATGCCCATGGGCTATTTCTTTTCCTACTAATTCTGCATTATGTCTTGGCGAATTAGCCGCATTATGGGCCTGATTAGTATTATTCCAATTTTCAGTAATCTGATTTTCATTTTTTACATGCTCGCCAAACTTACTTGATTTATTGCCTTTTTGAGATGTTGCTACATTATTCTCAACTTTTTCTTTTATAAATTGTTGGAATTGTTTATTTGTACTTTTGGCACCAAATCGACTTAAAGCAGTATTTAATTCTAATAAAGATTCAGTATCTGCACCAGATAAATAATCACCTGTAGCTTTATTTAATACTGAAATCAAATCAGCTTTGTCAGTGTCGGTTAAAGACTTATCAGCCATAGCAAGTGCCGCCATAGCGGCACTAATTGGTCCGGGTAAAAATGCACCTATTTGCTCTGGGGCTCGCATCCAGAGTTCAACATAATCGCTACCATTAGGCATATCTTTACCTGTTATGAGCCTTTCTAGTGCTTCCTCTGTTTCTTCTTGAGTTAAATAACCTGCTGCTGAGGCATGGAGGATACCTTCATAATTGGCTCCTGTTTCAGGTGAAAGACCTATAAAATCACCACCAAATCCACCATCAGCCCAACTTAATCCATTATTCTCAACCGCATTTTTCCCCGCAGCAACGCCTGTATTGATATCTTGGATATCACCACCGGCAGCGGCTATTGCAAGACCTGTCGCTAGTTGGGTTAGAGCGCTGATTTGTTGTCTTTCTTCTTGACTTAGGTCTTTGATGTCTTTGTTGGGGTAAAGGATACCCGCAATAACCTCAGCACCACGTTCACTTGCAGCAGCACCCAAGCCACCCACTAAAGCAGAGTTGCCTTGTAGCTCGGCTACCACCGCACCGAGTATCGCATGGCTGACGGTATTGGCAACTATATCACCTTCCGTATGCTGTTTTATAATAGTTGCTATCTTCGGCGCGAGTGCCCCTGCGGCTGCCCCTGTCATGTCACCACTGATTAAGCCGTTGATGATACTAACCGCCATGTCAATGCCTTGACGGGTGTCACTGCCCATCGCTGACATGCCTTGGTTCATCGATTCTTTGTAGGCGTCTTCGTAGATTTTTTGTTGCTGCTTGTCGGTTAAAACGATGCCTTTGTCTGCGGCTTTTTCTTGTTCTTTTTCTACTGCTTCTTTTGCCTTGGATTCGGCTTTTATCCGGTCAATATGATTAAGCATCGTTAACGTTTCACCACCAATTTCACTCACTAACTGCGTTTGGTCGATGATGTCTTGCTCTTTTTGTTTGTTAAAAATGTGTTTGAGCTCGTTATTCGCCTGCTCAGTATCTCGGCTTAGTTCGTTGATATCTTGTTTTTGGTCATCCTTATTGCGGATAATTATCGTCCCTTCCGATACCGCTGAATGCGTCGTCGATTGTTCGCTTTCGTTTTTATTGCGACTGGTTGGCATCGATGGCATGCCGCTAGAGCTTACCCCTGCACTGCTACTACTGACTTGGTAGTCCGCTTTGTTTTCGATATCACTAAAGCTGATTGTGCCTGTGTCAAGGCGGTTTTGGCTCTTGTCTTTCGCTTCTGAGGCTATCACCGCACCTTTTAAGTCGGTGTTGTTCCCGACCTTAATGTCATAGCCACCACTGCCTGCAAAAATACCCGATTGGTCAGTCACACTTTGCCAGTTGCTGTCCATTTTCGTTTTGCTTGCCGAGGCATTAATACTACTTGAGCCTCCATAAGAAAAACTCCCCCCTACCGAGGTTGACGTGCTTTTAGAGTGGAACTCGTCGCTGTCTTGTTTCGATTCAATATTAAGGTCATGACCGATATCAGCCACCACCCTATCGCCTTTCACTTGCCCTGCAACAATGTTGGCGTCATTACCCGTGATAATCGTGAGCTTATTGCCTGCCTCTACCACACTTTCTGTCCAATCGGTACCGTTACCTTTTTCGCGGGATTTGCTTTGGCTGGCACTGGCCGAGATGGTAAAGCCATTTTTTTCTCCACCAAAGTTATAGCCCACGCCTACCGAGCCACTGCTGCTTTTTTCTTTGCTGTCGGTTTTTATCGTGTTTTCTTGTCCAATGATGTTAACATCATGGTTCGCTTTGAGCATCGCATCATGACCTGCAGATACCTGACTGCCGATGATGTTGATATCGCCACTCTCTTTTTGACCATTGCCCGTCGCAATAATGCTGAGGTTATGCCCCGCTGAGACGCCACTACTTACCACGGTGTGTTGCTCTTGGTTTACCGTGCGTTTGGTTTTTTCACTGCCCAAACTGACATTAATGCCAATCGAGGCTTGTGGCGTACCATTTTGTAAATTAGCACCGCCCTCTAGCGCCGCATTACCCGCTTGTAACCCCGCTTTAATATTCATCAGCGCTTTGGTTTTTTCATTGGTCTGCTTTTTCGCTTGCTCTCGGGTTTGGTTGGCATTGTAAATATCACTCGCCGTGCCTGTTATCGAAACAGTAAGCCCTGATTTTTTGCGCTCATACTCTTCTTGATACGTCGTTTTCGCATCTAATGCTTCGATATTGACGTTTTCGCCTTGTAATTTGATATTTTGCTGGGCGATGACATCACTGCCTTTAATACTTAGGTCTTTACCCGCTTGGATATTGACACTGCCTTTTGTACTACCTACAACACTGCCCACAAAGGCTTGTTCGGTATTTGTTTGTTTTAACGATTCGCTTTCTTTACCTGCCGTAAAGCCTATTCCACCACTGCCCATTAACCCAGATTTTTTGGTCTTGGTTTCGTGTTTTCGGTAATACGACTCTTCCGCCGCATCAATGGTGATATCTTTACCTGCACCAAGACGCACATTGTGCGTACCTACCACTTCACTGCCCGTGACCGTTAAATTGTTACCCGCATTAATGTTTACCTTATCACCATAAATCCCACTGCCTTTTTGGGTGATGTTGTCGACCGCTATATCTTCAGTAATTGAACCCTTATTAAGCAACCCTTTCGTTTTGGTTTTGTGATGCTCGGTTAACTGTAAACGTTCTTGTTCACTGCCAATATCAATGTCATGTTTGGCTAATAGGTTTATGCGCTTATCGCTCGATAGCTCCGCTGATTTCGCTAAAATATCATGCCCCGCAATTAAGTTTAGGTCGCCATTGGTTAAAATTTCACTGCCCACCACCTCTTCAATATCAACCTTGCGGGTGTGATTTTTATTCCATATTGAGTCTTGATAGCTTTGCGTTTTCAAGGTCGATAAATTGATGTCGTTCCCAGCAATGACGTTAGTGACGCCCTCTTCACCGCCATTGACCAACAAGGCCGCGCCTAAGTTGATGTCATGTCCCGCTTTTAAGTAAATATCACCATCATTGACGCTGATACTTGAAATCTGGTCAATCACGGTGTTTTTACTTTTGCTCGCACCGTAATGCGTTTCGGTGGTTGAGGTGGTGCTATTTAAGTTGATGTCGTTATTCGCTTGTAAATATGCCAATCTATCCGCTTTTAATTTGCCACTGCTGTTAATGCTATCTTTCGCTTGAATGATAATAGCACCCGCATCAATCAGCCCTTGGTTATTGACGTTATTACCTAATAAGGCAACCCGTTTTTTACCTAATATCGTCCCCGATGATTCGATATCCTTCTCCGCTAGCACCGTGACACTTTTACCCGATAATAATGCCCCGTCTGAGGTTAATTGCGGGCGGTTAACAAGGTAAACTTGTGGCACCAATACCGATACCGGTTTTCCATCAACCATTACGGTTTTACTTTCTAGCCAAACTATATCGCTGGTTAAGGCTTTCATTTGTTCCGCTGATAGCGAGGCACCTATCGATAATCCGTACTGCTTAGCAAACGTGGCTCCCGCATTCATTAGTGCTTTATATTGCTCAAGGTCACTGGTGTAATCGCCAATATAACGATGGCCCGTTAAGGCGGTTATTTGCTCTCGAATTAACTGTTGCTCATAATAACCATCCCCTAACCGTTTTTGAATATTATTCGGATCAACCCGCAAGCGGTTAAGCATGTAATCGGAACTTAACCATTTTTTGCGATTGGTAAAACGGCTGTCGGTTTCGACGAGATAATTGCTCTTCGGGTCTTTATTAATGATTGATAAGCTATTTTGCGGTAAGGTCAAATTAGGCTCAACAAAGATAATGGAATCCGCATAATGATGGCTATCTTCACTGGTCACTTTTTGATTAGTGTCAATAATGGAGGTATCTGGCTTTTCAACGCTATCCGGTTGAAGGATAGGGTTTGTGATAGGCAAATCATCCAATGGATGTTCGGTTGAAATATTGATATTGCCTTTTTCTTTACCATTGTTGATGATAGCTTCAAGGGAATTATCTAGATGTTTTTCCGTTTTGACTTCGGTTACAATCGGATTAACAATGTGCCCTACGCTAATTTTTTCTTCTTCTCGCTGCTGCAAGTCAATTTGGGTTTTATCCACATTGGTGTGGGACTCCATTTTGGCATGCTCAAGATCGATAGTGGTGACGGATTGGTTTTTATAATCTTTCCACTCTGCTCTTTTTTTATATACGGCTTTACCGTGCTTATTCTCTTTTTCTCGGTAATGATAAATTTCATCGCCAGTATCGGAAATGGTGCGCTGGCCTTTTAATGAGTGATTATTAAGTGTGCCGGTCATAATATCTAAGGCATTACCGGCAACAATTTTACTGTTGTCATTCTCTAAATGGTCGGATTGTATACGCAAATCTTTACCAGAGATGATTTCTGCCGGTGCCGTACTTTTGATTTTAGTTTCATAAATATTTCTTGTGTAATCATATTCATAATACTTATGAGTGGAATCAAAAGCGCCATTATTTGAATGCAAGACAGGGTATCTGTGCCGCTTTTTAGGGCTAGTGCGAATGCTGACTTCATCGGGTTTATATCGCCGAGCATCACCGAGAGGTGAATATTCAACAATATGTTGGCTTTCTACCAAGACCTCTTCAGTTTCAATATGGTCATTAATGTTGTTAATGTGGTTAACTTTTAAGGCCATATCGTCAGCCGCTTCAATCCGTGCTGAGTGGTTGTTTAATGTTTGCCCCTCAATGTACATATCCCCTAAGCTGAGTATCAAAGCGTGATTGGTGTTATTTAACGTGTCAACATCCAATAAGAGTGCTTCCCTTGCCGCAATAGTGGGTGCAACGGGGCTGGATAAAGAAGCAGCACGGTTGTTCACCTCATGGGCTTTGATAGAAATCCAATCCCCATATAAACGTGCACCCTCTAGATTGTCAAAACGCTGCGAAGCGTTCACATTGACCTCGCCACCATCAATAAGCCCTTTATTTTCCAATACACGACTATTGGTGTTGATTTCCTCCGATTCGATAATACCCTTTTCTGTGTTTTTAATTTTATCACTCTTAAGGGTAATGGCTTGACCTGATGAGATTTTACCGTCATTGGTAATATGGCTTGCATTGATTAATATATCTTTATTGGCTAGCAAGCTGTTTTTGTTATCAAACCCATGCGTTAAATTAAGCTCAATATTGTTTTCAGCAAGCAGTTCTCCATCACCACTAAGTTGATTGGCGTTAATAGTAATATCATTAGCTAATAAACGTGCTTGGCTATTAGCTATTTCATCCGCTTGAATATGTAATAACGTTTTGGCAATGATATCCGCTTGTTGGTTTTCAAGTGATTGTGTTTTTAGCTCAATTTTTTCTGCATTAAATTTAGCATTCTGATTAGTAATGGTATTAGCAATAATCTTTAATAAACTTGCCGTTTCAAGTTTTGACTGGCTATTATTAATCGAATTGGCCTCAATTAAAATGCCATTATTGGCCGTCGTTGTTGCGTGTTGATTATCAATAGCCCCATGAGACTGCAATTGAATTTGTTGCATCGCTATGAGCTTGGCATGATTATTGGTTAAATTATTTTCTGCATGTAACCGTATATTACCCATGCCCAACAATTTCGCTTGTTGGTTATCAATGGTTTGTCCATCTAAGGTGATATCACCTTTAGCCTGAATATTAGCAGACTGATTATTGATGTGATTTGCTTCAATTGTTAGGTCGCTTTCTGCGATTAATTGCGCTTGGTGATTATTCACATCATTGGCCGTAATTGCCAATACCCCTTTACTGCTTAATTCGGAATCTTCATTATTTAAAGAATCCGCATGAATGATAAGACCATCTTGCCCCGAGATAATCGTTGCATGTTGATTAGCTAGGTGGGCATTGACATCCATTTGCATACCTTGTTTTGCTTGTAAGGCAGCATTATGATTATCAAGGTTATTGGCATGGATCGAAATGTGTTTATCGGCTAACCATAAGGCGTCTTGATTATTTATTTCATCACTGTTTACCGTTATATTTTGTTTAGCCGATAATGTGCTATTTTGATTATTTGTTTTATTAGCATCAATCTGTATCGAATCATTTGTAATTAAGGTAGCTGATCGGTTATCAAATTCAGTACTTTGAATATCAATACCTTTTTCTGCATTAAAATAAGCCGATTGGTTAGTTAATTTTTTAGTTGTTAGTGATAATTGGCCGCCCGATATTAAGGTTGCCTCGTTATTATTTAATTTATCGGTTTTCACGGTGATAGCGTTATCCGCTTTAAATACCGCGGCCTGATTGTTCATTTCATCACTATCAATTGTAATGGCCTTTTGACTGACCCATTTGGCCGATGTGCTATTAAGTTTTTTTGCTTTTATGTCAATATTATCATCCGCTTTTAATATAGATGACTGACTATTAAGTTCATCGGCATTAAGCGTGACTTTATTACCCGCTACCAATAAGTTATTTTGATTATTAATTTGCTTGGCAGCCATAGTGATTTTATTTTGCGTTCGAATATCAGCATTTTGATTATCTAATTGCTCATCAGCATTAAACGCAACATCACCTGCCGCAATCATGGTGCTATGTTGGTTGTCAATGGTTTTACCTTGCATAGTCAGGTCATGACCAGACTTGATTTTCGAACGTTGATTGTCAATTAACGAGGACTCAAGCTCTAGTTTGTCACTAGAAATTAGTGTCGCATCAGTATTGTCCAATTTATTGGTAGCCATTATAGATAGTGCCTTACCCGATTGCATGGCCAAATGACGGTTATCAATGTCCTTACCTTCGATATTTATCGATTGCTGGCTAATGATTTGTGCATTTTGGTTGTCAATGTCGTTAGCCTGAATATGAATAGCGGCTAATGCATTGATTTGGGTATTTTGGTTATTAACATTGTTTGACAATAAATCAATTTTTCCATAACTGAACAATTTGCTGTTATGATTATTTAAATACGGTGCTTTAAAATAAATATCTTTATAGCTTGATATTGACGAATTCTGATTATTAATCGTTTGTGCATTAGCACTAATATTGCCCTCACTAATCCATTTGGCATTATTGTTATCTAATTGTGAATTGGCTGTAACGGTTATGTCATCTTTGGCGCTTAAGGTTGCTTTATTTAATTTAACTGTGTTTGCTTCAATGGTTGACTGTTTTTCACTCACCATTAAGCCATCAGTGGCATCAATATAATCTGAGGCATTAAGTTTTATATTCCCTTTGGTTTTAACTTTTGATTTTTGCGCATCAATATGTGAGCTGGTAATATGGATATCATTATTGCTAACTAATGTGCTCTCATTAACCCATAGTTGCTCCGCTGTTATCGCTATGCTATCGCTAGCACTGAGCTCGGCATTATTATTATTTATATTTTTACCTTGTAGCGTTAAGCCAGAATTAGTCAGTAATTGTGCGGATTGATTGTTTTGTTCGGCTGAGTTAATTGATAAATACCCATTGGATTTTAATTCTGCAGATTGGTTATTAACCTGTTGCCCATCAATAGCGATATTATGTAGTGCGGTAAATTTTGCATATTGATTAAAAAATTGCTTAACATTGATATTAATCGTTTTTTCAGAAAGGAATGTCGACGAATGATTATCAACTAGCTCGCTGTTAATATTAATATCACCTTTTGCTCTTAACGCCGCTTTTTGGTTGTTGATTTGATTGGCATGAACAGTTAAAACACCTTCAGTTAATAACTCAGACTGCTGATTATTAAACTGATGGCTATCAATAGTTAAATCTTTTTTCGATTGTAATGTGGATTTCTGGTTTTCTAATGTATCAGATTTTATTTGTAAACCATCATTAGTGACTAATAATGATTCGTTATTAGTAATATGCTGCCCTTCTAAATTAATCGCCCCTTCCGCCAAAAGCATTGACTTGCGATTATCAATAAAACTCCCTGCATTAAAATTAATTTTATTACCTGCATTGAGTTTTGATTGAGCATTATTGATACTACTGCCATTAAAGGCAATATCCCCTTTTGCCAATATGACAGATTGTTGGTTATCAATTACGTTCCCATTAGCTAAATAAGATGCATTAGTTTTAGCTTGCAAATGGCGGCTATCAATGGAATTATTCGCCTGTAGAAGGATATCTTTTTTACTATGAATTGTTGCTGTGTTGATATCAATATTTTCAGCAGTCAACGTGACCGATTCAGCAATATTCTGGCTGTTGGCTAGATTAATATTCTTTTGTGCATTAACTTTAACGTGTTGACCTGCCAGATTTTTACCCGTGAGTGAAATATTATTGGCATCTGCGGTAATATTGCTTTTTTGTGTTAATTTTCCCTTTTCATCAATCCCCGCGGCAATAGTGCTTTTTTGAGTACTATTTATTTCCGAAGCTTTAAGTGTAATATCATTTTTTGCAACTAATGTTCCTTCATTGACTATTGATTTTTCACTGTTTAACTTGATGTTTTGTTTGCTGTATATTTGCTTACTGTTGTGAATGTCGTTTCGACTGCTTAAACGGATATCTTGCTGAGTCTGTATCGACCCCGTATTAATTATTTTACCTTCCGCCGTTAGGGTTATATTGCCAACACTCGCACCCAATTCTCCTGCATTATGTACACCAACCCCCTTTTCAGTGCCCACTAGGTTGATTTTGCCTGCATACATCCCTCCCAATGCTGAAACATCTATCGATACTTCAGGTTTGTCGCCTACCTGTTCATCCAATGGTGTGATTTTTTGGGTGTCTTGGCTGACTTTATTGCGACCCGTCACTACATTTAAGTCATTCGCCCAAACCGCTGAGTTTATCGATACCGTGCGTGCAATTAAATCCGTATAACTTTGCGTTGAACTGTCAAATCCTTTACCTGTTACCGCTATATGACCTTGTTCAACCTGATAACCCGTCAAATCGCCATTTTCTATTATCGGCTTTCCCGTCGTTAGCGTGCCACGACTAGCATTAATAAATCCACAACCATTACAAGTTATTCCCGATGGGTTGGCAATGATAACTTGTGCCTTTTGACCCGCTACTTCAACCACCCCATTTAATTGGCTAGGATTGCGTGAGTTGACTTCGTTTAAAATAATTTTAGCACTCCCTGTGGCATTTAATAGCTCATTACCTTGAACATACCCCCCAATCTGTGTTTTGCTAGCCTTGCTACTGTTATTTAAAATGACACCTTGCTTCGATACATCAAACTGTTGGTATTTATTATGTGATACCCCTTTCTTATTCGGCGTTTGAATATTAATCTGCGTTGTGCCATTGGCCGTTGAGCCAATCAGAGGCTGTTGATGTTTGCTGGCTTGATGGTCTGGAACGATGTGGTTGCCATAAACTGGAGCGCTAATACTCACAAATCCTAACGAAATAGATACAAGAAAGGTTATCGGCCTTAATTTAGCAAAAAGCGATTTGAAACTGGCTGGCTCTCTTGTTGATGAAGTTTGTTCACTACCTATCGGTGTTTTAGTTATATCCGCAACGACCATCTGCATGCCACGTTTTTTGTTAAAAATAACTCGGTATAACTTCTTATTCATCGCTTAATTCCTTTCTCTATATTATCTTTTCTAATATTGATTCTGTATTTATCTTGCTTTACTTCTCTCTTTTTGACTATTTAATCGTCATGTAATATTAATAATTCCAATTGACACTAAATCCTAAGACTAATGGGTTAGTGTTAAAACCTTTGGGTTTTCGTATTGGCTTCCCCGCAAAAAGGTCATAGTAAAATCCAAAATTATTACCTCTGATACCAATAACACCTCCCGTTAGGTGCCTCCCCAACAAATATTCACTTTTTGCCCCTGATACTCCACCCGTATCAATCCCTAAGTAAGGCTCATGATTAAACGGTGCTTGCCAAGCAAGCTCATTACGAACATACCAACCTCGATCCGCTTTTAAGGTTAATTCACCATCAAAACCGCGTACACTCCAACGCCCGCCTATCGAAAACTGGTCTGGTGAAGTCAAACGCTCGCCTCGAGTGTATTGACCTTGATAGTTGATATGATAACGATATTGCTGCTCGCCTAAATGAAAAGGAATATTGGCCGCAAAGTTAACTAAAAAAATATTCGATAATGCACTACCGTTATCTTCCGGATTAAGCTCCTCTGGCGCTTTTTGTGCATTGAACCACCTCACGCCTTTTTGATATGACACGCCCGCATCCAATACTATATCGTTAATATAATGCCGATGTTGTAAACCTAATTGCCAGTTTGTGGTCTTTCTTTGCTGGATTTCGATTTCCGTTTCATTGATATAGTTATGCGATTGTCGTAAGCTAATGCCATAACTTAATGTCGTTTTTTGTGATTCATTTCGATGAATCACTCGACTGAGCTGTACGTTTGCATTCCGACTGCGGCCACTGTATTTGTAATCTTCATTTTGTCCCGCTACCGTTTGATGATATTTACTCCCCGATAACGAAGCATTAAACAACCAATATCCCCATGGCACAGAATACGATAATAAATAGTTACGTGAACCATATTTACCTTTGCCGTTTAAATCATGTCCCCCTGATGCATAAAAAGAATCACTTAATGATAATAAGTTATCCAAATAAATCGTCGCACCACCTTGATCCCGACCTGTCGTCTTTGTACCTGAATCATCAACCGATAAACCAATGCGCCACATCTTACTTTGCTTGCGGCTAATAACTATATCGCTTTCACCTGGTTTGTCTCCGGGGACTAACTGCATCTGCGCACTTACGGTGGGCAAACGTTGTAAATTTTCAAGCCCTTGCTCAATATCGCGTAAATTGAGTGTTTTGCCTTCTCTAACTGGCATGGCACTATAAAGCTGCGCATATTTATCACTATCATCACTATAGTTAACGTGCCTAGCTTTTCCTTCAACAAGCAATAATTTTAACGTTCCATCCGCTAAATCTTGCTCTGGCGCAACCACTCGGGTTGTAATAAAACCATAACTTACCAATCGGTCTTGCAGTTGACTCATCAATAAATTAATACCTTCCCCTCCCAAACAACGATGCTCTGCTTGTTGAGCAAGTTTTTTTAAAGGGATAAACCAAGGTAATTTGTCACGATCAATTAATTCAACTCGATTAATATTGAAACATAATGACTCAACAGGAAAGTTTATCTCGCCAACGGTTTTACTTGGCGGTAATAAATGAATATCAGGAGAGGTTGGATTTAATAAATCTTCTAGCGCTTTTTGACGATCTTGCTGGTGAATTAACTGCTGGTCGCTAAGAGTTTGCGTTTGGGTTTGGGCTGGCAATGCCAACAAAATAGATACAGGAGAGATTACTATTACAAAACTTAATAAATATTTTTTCATCTAAACACTCTTTTTAGCTCGATATTCACCCAAATATTACACAAAATTTACGCAACGAATGTAAAAGTAAATGACGTTAAATGTCTATGTTAAAATTTGATAAATATTATTTATTTTATATTTGTTTGTTTTGCGATTGTCGATAGTACTTTATCAAATACCTAATTTGGAAAAGGATTTTATCCCAATTTTAGAAAATGCAACATACAATCAAAATGGATTTTTATTTTTTCCTTTTGTTTTACTAATTTAAACTTAGTTTTTGTTAGTGTATTTATTCCTGATTAAAGATACCTCTAAAAAAGTTGAGTCTAAGTGGGATTAAATGAGGTTAAAAAGCCTTGACAAACAAGGCTTAAAATAACAAAAAAAGACAATATGAGATTACGTGATATTAAATACAATTATTCCCATTCAATAGTCGCTGGCGGTTTTCCGCTTATATCATATACGACACGAGAAATACCATTAACTTCGTTGATAATTCGATTTGAAACTCGTCCTAGGAAATCATAAGGTAACTGAGCCCAATGAGCCGTCATAAAGTCGATAGTTTCAACTGCACGCAAGGATACAACCCAATCATATTTACGACCATCCCCCATTACACCTACTGAACGAACAGGTAAGAACACAGTAAAGGCTTGACTTACTTTGTGGTATAGATTAGCTTTATAAAGTTCTTCAATAAAAATAGCATCAGCTTGACGTAACAAGTCGCAATACTCTTTTTTAACCTCACCAAGTACACGCACGCCAAGACCTGGACCAGGAAATGGATGACGGTAAAGCATGTCATAAGGTAATCCAAGTTCTAAACCAACTTTACGGACTTCATCTTTAAATAATTCGCGCAGTGGCTCAACTAAGCCCATTTTCATATCTTCTGGTAATCCGCCTACATTATGATGTGATTTAATTACATGGGCTTTGCCAGTATCAGCAGCAGCCGATTCAATAACATCTGGATAGATAGTACCTTGAGCTAACCATTTTACATCTTTTAATTTTGCCGCCTCTTCATCAAATACAGCAACAAATTCACGCCCGATAATTTT
Source organism: Gilliamella sp. Gris3-2 (assembly GCF_001690345.1). NCBI lineage: Bacteria > Pseudomonadati > Pseudomonadota > Gammaproteobacteria > Orbales > Orbaceae > Gilliamella > Gilliamella sp. Gris3-2. The sequence continues at coordinate 7,552 of NZ_LZHB01000038.1, read as the reverse complement.
ACGTTTTGCTTCAGGATCTGCTTCACCTTTTAGTGCAGCTAAAAAGCGATCTTCAGCATTTACAGCTATGATATTTAAGCCAAATTTATTACCAAACATATCCATAACTTGTTGAGCTTCGTTCAAGCGTAACAAACCATGATCAACAAATACACAAGTTAATTGATCGCCAATGGCTTGGTGCAATAGCAATGCTGTAACAGAAGAATCAACCCCTCCTGATAAGCCAAGTAATACTTTGTCATTGCCAACCTGTTCTTTAATTCGAGCAATAGCATCGGTAATAATTGAAGATGGTGTCCAAAGTTTTTCGCAGTGACAAATATCAATCACAAAACGTTGCAATAACTCGAAACCTTTTACAGTATGAGTTACTTCTGGATGAAATTGAACGCCATAAAATTGTTTTTCGTCATTAGCCATAATAGCAAATGGACAAGTTTCAGTACGACCAATTAGTGTAAAACAATCAGGCAAGGTTGTTACTTTGTCACCGTGGCTCATCCAGACATCAAGTTGATTAATGCCTTGTTCGCTTGTACTATCCAAAATACCATCAGTTAATTTTGACGATCCAATAAGATCCACTTTAGCATAACCAAATTCACGTTGGTTAGAGCCAGTGACTTGACCGCCTTTACCAACTTGAATTGCCATAGTCTGCATGCCATAACAAATACCCAAAACAGGTACGCCAGCATTAAAAACATACTCGGGAGCACGAGGACTATTATCATCGGTGGTACTTTCAGGACCACCTGATAAAATAATACCTTTAGGATTAAATTGTTTGATTTTCTCTTCTGATACATCCCACGGCCAAAGTTCACAGTACACACCAATTTCACGAATACGTCGAGCAATTAATTGAGTAACTTGTGAACCAAAATCGAGGATTAATATGCGCTGTTGGTGGATGTCTTTTTTCATCAATTTTATTCCTAAACTATGAACTAATACAAAATCAGGCTGATATTGTACCATTTACCAATTAAATTGAGAGCATTAATTAAAAACAATTATAAATATTTTATATTATTAATAATTTTGAAATCATCTTATTACAGAATTCAATATCATGGTCATCAAATTAACCTTGTAATAGGTCAACAAATCAAAAAAATTAAATTCTCTTTACTTAATTAATAAGTAGGCTTATAATAAGTTAACTTATCAAAAGGAGACGCTATGAATACCATTTCAATTTCTTTCATATTACCAACCAAAGCTAAGCCAACTCAAATTTGGCAATACTATACTGATCTTAATTTAAGAAAATTATGGGAAACTGATCTTGAAGACTTTGGTATATTTGGTGACTTAAAAACAGGGTCTAAAGGTATTTTCAAATTACAAAATATACCGGAAATGGAAGTGACTTTATCAAAGATTATTGATAAGCAAGAATTTACAGAGCAATTTGATATGCCTGAAATAGGTTTACTGTTTTTCTCACATCAAATTATTGAAATATCGCATAATCAATATGCATTAAAATCAGAAATTTCTCTAAAACCGGATCCAAAAATGGATACTAAAGCATCCTATGATTTTATAAAACAGATTTCGGATGATATTATAGATAAAACTTACAAATTAAATGGCTTAGTTGAAGGGTAAATTATGACAAAGGACAATAAGTTTTTGACTCAATTCCAAACTGATTCTGAATCTATTGGTTTTATTTTTATGAAAACTTATTCGTCCTGGCATACGAATATCAAAAATTGCTTGAAAAAACAGTCTATCACTCATCCTCAATTTATAGTGCTTGCAACGCTTGCTTATCTATCACAGCGACTAGATGAAATAACACAAATTATTTTATCAAATAAAACAAATATCGATGTGATGACAATTTCCCAAATATTAGAGAATTTAGAAAAAAAGGATTATATAAAACGCTCTTGCTCAATTAAAGATAGTCGAGCAAAATCCATTCAATTAACACAAAAAGGATTGAATAAAGCAAATGAAACTGTACCTTTAGTTGAACAAATAGATAAAGATTTTTTTTCAACATTACAAGGTGATAAAGAACAATTTATGGAAATGTTATTAACACTATTAAAAACCAACATGAAGGGATAACATCATTTATAAATTTTTATTATTTATTGTTTTTATCAACGTTGAATGCTTGGACTTGACTTAAAATAAGTTTTTGGAGACCTTGTCTCAAATTTCTAGAACAAAATACTTTAAAACTGAATCTTTATAACTCGAGCTTTTAAAACTCATTACTTGGTTAAATTTAATTAAAAAAGGTGATATTGCATCACCTTTTATCAATCGTTAAAACGTTTTGCTAAACTTATTTTGTAGCATTTTGTTCTTGTGCTGATTGAATTGCGGTTAATGCAATAGTGTAGACAATATCGTCAACTAATGCACCACGAGACAAATCATTCACAGGTTTACGCATGCCTTGTAGCATAGGACCAATCGAAACAAGATCAGCTGAACGTTGTACTGCTTTATATGTAGTATTACCTGTATTAAGATCAGGGAAAATAAATACAGTAGCTTTACCTGCAACTTGTGAATTAGGCGCCTTTGATTTAGCTACATCAGGCATTACCGCTGCATCATATTGTAATGGGCCGTCAATCATTAGATCAGGACGTTTTTCTTGAGCAATGCGAGTTGCTTCTTTCACTTTTTCAACATCAGCACCTTGACCAGAACTACCTGTTGAGTATGAGATCATCGCAACGCGAGGTTCAATACCAAAGGCGATTGCTGTATCAGCTGACTGAATGGCAATTTCGGCTAACTCTTGTGCGTTTGGATCTGGATTAATTGCACAGTCACCATAAATATACACTTGATCAGGCATTAACATAAAGAATACCGATGAAACAAGAGAACTACCTGGTGCAGTTTTAATTAATTGTAACGGTGGACGAATAGTATTAGCGGTTGTATGTACAGCACCTGAAACTAAACCATCAACTTCATTAGCTTCAAGCATCATGGTACCCAATACGACATTATCAGCCAATTGCTCACGAGCAATAACTTCAGTCATCCCTTTGTTTTTACGTAATTCAACTAGGCGAGGAACATATTTTTCACGGATATTTTCAGGATCAACGATCTCTACTCCTTGACCTAAAGTCACGCCTTGTGAAGCGGCAACTTTACGCACTTCGTCAGGATTACCAATAAGAACACATTTTGCAATGTTACGTTCAGCACAAATTGCAGCTGCTTTAACTGTTCTTGGTTCGTCACCTTCTGGTAATACCACTACTTTTTTCGCATTACGTGCAAGTTCAGTTAATTGATAACGAAATGCAGGAGGAGACAAGCGACGTGCAGAATTCACTACTTCATTTAATGATTTAATCCATTTAGCATCAATATGATCAGCTACATAATTTTGGGTGTTTTCCATACGTTCTTTATCGTCAGCAGGAATTTCTAAATTAAATTGTTGTAGACTAATCGATGTCTGGAAAGTGTTGGTTTTAACTGTAAATACAGGTAAACCAGTATCAAATGCAGGTTGGCATAATTTTGCAATTTTATCGTCGATTTCATAACCACCAGTTAGGAGTACACCACCAATTGCCACACCATTCATTGCCGCTAAACTGATAGTAACTAACACATCAGCACGATCAGCAGAAGTCACTAAAAGTGCATTTGGTTGTAGGTGGTTAATAATATTTGGTACGCTGCGAGAGCAGAAAGACACATGTTTAATACGACGATTTTTAATACAACCTTCGTTAATGATTTTTGCATCAAAATGCTTAGCAATATCTATAGCACGACAAGCACTTAGATCAATATTCCAAGGAATACAACCAAGAACAGGCAATGGACTGTGTGCATTTAAATCATCGATAGTAATTTTCTTATCATCAAATTTAGGGGTATGATAAATTTCAGCAACATCAGGACGAGCAAGATTTTGCTCTTCAACTGGCGCATTAACTTTATTAACAATCACACCGACGATTTTATCATTTTTAATACCACCAAAGTTAGAACGAGCAATTTCAATACGATCTCTAAGTTGTTCTGGCGTATCTTTGCCCATATTAACTACAAAAATAATTTCGGCGCCAAGAGTTTTAGCAATATTATTATTAAGTTCATTAGCAAAAGGATAATCAGATGTTGGCACAATACCTTCAACTAAAACAACATCAGCTCCTTTAGTATTTTCGGCATAAAGGGCAACGATTTCTTCCATTAACACATCTTGTTGATTTAAACCTAATAGGTTTTCAACATGGCTCATTTTAAGCGGTTTTAGTGTTGGAATTGATGTATTGTTGCTCACTAGGGTTGTGGTATTATCTGGCGCATCGCCACCAGCTCTTGGTTGCGCGACAGGTTTAAACACATTTAAATTAATACCTTGACGCTCCATAGCTCGAATAACGCCCAGACTCACACCTGTTAACCCGACATTAGTGCCAGTTGGGATGAGCATAATTGTACGAGACATAATTATTACCTCTTAAATCTTTATTGTATAAAAACAAACCGCCATTTAGGCGGTTTTGAATATTTATTAAGCAGTTAGACGCGCAGCATCTTGAGCAATGACAAGTTCTTCATTGGTTGGAATAACCATCGCAATAGCTGAACCATCTTTAGTAATTTTGCCACCCTTACCAAAACGAGCTGCAAGGTTACGTTCTTGATCAAGTTCAAAACCAAGAATTCCTAATTTTTGTAATGCCATACGACGCACTTCTTCTGAGTTTTCACCGATACCTCCAGTAAACACGATAGCATCTAAACGACCATCTAAAAGCATAGCATAGCCGCCGATATATTTTACTAAGCGATGAACAAAAACATCTAAAGCATTTTTAGCGTTTTCGTCTTTATCGTAATTATCGGTTACATAACGGCAATCACTGCTCACACCAGTCAAACCTAATAAACCAGATTTTTTGTTTAAAAGGTTATTAATATCAGCAACAGACATTTTTAAGTTATCATGTAAGAAGAACATAATAGCTGGATCGATATCACCACTACGTGTACCCATCACCAAGCCTTCAAGCGGAGTTAAACCCATTGAAGTTTCAACACATTTACCATTTTTAACAGCTGTAATTGATGCGCCATTACCTAAATGACAAGTAATAACATTAGTTTGGTCAACTGGTTTATTTAATAATTTAGCAGCTTCGCGACTAACATAATAATGGCTAGTGCCATGCGCACCATAACGACGAACACCGTGTTTAGTATAAAGTTCGTTTGGAAGAGCATATAGATAAGCTTCTTTTGGCATTGTTGTATGGAATGCAGTATCAAACACTGCAACGTTTTTAGTTTTTAGGTGTGGGAACGCAGCAAATGCTTCACGAATACCGATTAAATGTGCAGGATTATGTAACGGCGCAAAAGCAGATGCTTCTTCAATTCCTTTTAATACTGAATCATCAATAACAACTGACTGGGTATATTTTTCGCCACCATGAACAATACGGTGACCAATCGATTTAATGCTATCTAATAATTCTGGCTTTTGTGGAAAGATGCTATTAACAATAAAACGAATTGCTTCACTGTGTGCTGCACCAGCGCCTAAAGAAGCTTCGTTCTTAACACCATCAAGCTTCCACTTAATACGAGCATCAGGAAGATGAAAACATTCAGCTAAACCAGATAAAAACTCATCACCATTTTCAGGGTTTATAATGGCAAATTTTAATGATGAACTTCCGCAATTAAGAACAAGAGCGTTATTACTTGATGACATAGTAATTCCTATAAATTGAATAATAAAGACATATACCAATCAAAATTGGTAACTCAACACATGATTTAAAATCAATGTGACTACGCTAAGGTGACTTCTGATATCTTGTTTTTTGAGATAAAATAGAGAGAGTCCCCAATTTGAATGGCACTATTTTAAGACAATAAGAAGTGAATGTCGAGGAATCACAATAATATGAATTTAATAACCACATTTAAAGCAGGTCAAAGGTATATGAAGCTTTGCCCAGTAGACAAAAAATTAGCACATTCATTTCCTGAATTAAAAATTATTAACTACATAAAAACCACAAATAAATACTTGCCTTCTATCATTATTGGCTTACTCCTTTGGCAGTATTTTATACCGGCACAAATTGCTGTAACAATAATAACCATACTATTCACCTTAAGCATGCCTTTGCAAGGAATATTTTGGCTAGGAAAACGTGCTCTATCGCCCTTACCACTTAATTTAATTGACTGTTATAACCAATTAAAAATAAAATTAATTGCTAAAAAAATTATTGCCGAAAAAAATAGTTTAGATGACAATAAATTAACATTTGAAGCATTTATGAAAATTATCAACCTAGCCAAATTACATTTAGGTGATTATTTCGGTCAAGACAATGATAGCTCAACTTATTATAAAGAATAATCACAATGGCAAATTTACTCACTATACTACAAAAACAAATTGACAAATTAGAACAGCAAATTAATTTAGCAAACGAGCAACTATTTCAAGAACCTTATTTTGACGAGCAACTATTTCAAACTAATAAAGTTGTAACAGATAAAACGTTTTACCTTGAAAAAATCAAACAAACTTATCAAGTATTAGTTGCTAACATAAAATTAGAAAAAGTTGAACAAATAACTTTTTTATCTGACAAGTTAGTTAACCAAATTGCAGCCCTAACGCGTGAACTAGCAACCCAAAACCTACGCAAAAAAGGGTTCCAAAATATTATTGCAGAAACCTTAGCCCAAAAACATATGCGTCACCTAGATTACTTGCGCCGACTACAAAATATGAAATACGAACTAGAGCTATCGCCCGAAATTATCAATCAAAGTAAAATCGCCGCAATTGATAACCGAATTTACCGCTGTGAACAAGCAATTAAAAAGATTGAATTTGAAATTGAGAATGATATCAATTAATAAATTTCATACTTTCCTAACTTTAATCTGATCTCATTCATTTGATTGAACAGTTTTATTTGGATTTATCCTATAGTTAATTTACGATTAATCAATGCCCTGATACTTTTGAAAATAAATTAATAATCACAACACCAAACATAATAAACCCCATACCAACTAAAGCTGCAAAATCTAAAGTTTGTTTTAGAAAAACCCATGCAATTAAGCTTATTAATACAATTCCAATTCCAGACCAGATAGCATAAGCAATACCTACGGGAATAGTTTTTAGTGCTAATGAGAGTAAATAAAACGAAGCGCTATAGCCCACAATGGTAATGATGGAATAGATAAGATTGGTAAATCCATCAGATAGTTTTAATGAAGAAGTTGCAACAACTTCACAAATAATTGCAAAAAAAAGTAATAAATATGAATTCATCTTAATACCTATAGTCGTTAAATAAAAAGCCGATTACCTAAAATTAATGTTGAAATCTTATAACCATCAATATCTAATTAACTGTTAAACATTGATAGATGAAAAATATAGTTTTGCTTTGTTTTAATATCATTAATTGTGATGAAGAGGTAAAGATAGATAGCTATTAACGCTTGGAAAGGAAAAGCTTTATGATAGCTTAGGTTTCCATTTTAAAAAATA
>NZ_LZHB01000037.1:0-36625 GCF_001690345.1 Gilliamella sp. Gris3-2 | reverse complement strand
GTGCAACAAATAACCTAATATTAAGTTTCTAATATATTGGTTATTTACATATAATATTTCATTTATTCAATCGATTTGCTATATATTATTTATGTAATTATACGATATATACCTGATAACTAGCTCAAACTGTATTTTAAAAGTGATTAAGTATATAATGCCCCACAAATTTAATTAATTTATATCATCTAATATATATTTTTATGAAATCTTCAATTATCAACAAATTAGAAATGCTACAAGAGCGTTATGAAGAAGTTCAAGCATTATTGTCTGATGCTTCGGTTATTGCGGATCAAAATCGCTTTCGCACTTTATCTAAAGAATATTCGCAATTAACAGGGGTGGTTAAGTGCTTTTCTGATTGGAAGCAAACACAAGAGGATATCGAGACAGCTAAAATGATGCTATCTGATCCTGAAATGAGTGAAATGGCTCAAGAGGAGTTAAATGAAGCATTAAGTCGAGTTGAAGAACAAGAAAAGCAACTACAAGTTTTATTATTACCTAAAGATCCTAATGATGACTATAATTGTTTTGTCGAAGTTAGAGCAGGAACGGGGGGTGATGAAGCGGCTATTTTTGCAGGTGATTTAGCCCGAATGTATACAAGATTTGCCGAGTCGCACAGTTGGCGTGTTGAGATTATGAGTGCAAATGATGGTGAACATGGTGGCTATAAAGAAGTTATTATGTTAGTGAGTGGGGATGGTGTTTATGGCCATTTGAAATTCGAATCGGGTGGACACCGAGTTCAACGCGTGCCAGAAACCGAATCGCAAGGTCGTATTCATACATCGGCTTGTACTGTTGCTGTTTTACCAGAAGTCCCTGAAGCAGAAATGCCTGAAATTAACCCCGCTGATTTAAAAATTGATACCTATCGTTCATCTGGCGCAGGTGGTCAGCATGTTAATACAACAGATTCTGCTATTCGTATTACCCACATTCCTACGGGCATCGTTGTTGAATGTCAAGATGAGCGATCGCAACATAAAAACAGAGCCAAAGCAATGTCAGTTTTAGCCGCAAGAATTCAAGATGCGGAACTACGTAAGCGCCAACAAGAAGAGGCTTCAACACGTCGAAATCTATTAGGTTCAGGCGATCGTTCGGATAGAATCAGAACATATAATTATCCACAAGGTCGAGTAACCGATCATCGAATTAATTTAACGCTTTACCGTTTAGACGAAGTCATGGAAGGAAAATTAGAGATGCTAATCGATCCGATTGTGCAGGAATATCAAGCCGATCAACTAGCAGCTTTATCGGAACAAGATGAATGACATACTTACAATGGCTTAAAAGTGCATCTCAAACCTTAACAGATAGTGAAAGCCCAAAGCGAGATGCTGAAATTTTACTGAGTTTTGTTACGCAAAAAACGCGGACATTTTTAATGGCGTTCAGTGAAACATTGCTAACTGATGATGAATTGATTGCTTTATCTGAATGTTTAGAACGCAGGAAAAATGGTGAGCCTATCGCTTATATAACTGGCGAAAAAGAGTTTTGGTCTTTAAAGTTTAATGTTTCTAACGCCACTTTAATACCTAGACCGGATACCGAAAAATTAGTTGAATTAGGTTTAGAGTACCTTCCTAAAGTGCCTTGTGAAGTATTGGATCTTGGCACGGGGACAGGTGCGATAGTTATTGCAATGGCAACCGAACGTCAAGACTGTTTATTTACCGCAATTGAAAAAAATAAAGATGCCCTAATCTTAGCTCAAAAAAATGCTGCCCAAATTGGAGTGAATAATGTTTATTTTTTACAAGGTGATTGGTACAAACCAATAAAGAATAGAAAGTTTTCAATGATTGTCAGTAATCCTCCTTATATTGAGCCAACAGACATCCACTTATCCCAAGGCGATGTACGCTACGAACCAAGAAGCGCATTAGTTTCTGAAGATGATGGTTTAGCTGATATTAAACTAATTGTACAAGGTGCAACTAAGCACTTAAACCAATATGGGTGGTTACTAATAGAACATGGTTGGAAACAAGGTGAGGCAGTGCAAACTGTTTTTAAACAACACGGATTTCAATTAGTAGAAACCTTCACCGACTACAGTGGTAATGATAGAGTTACCCTTGGTCGCTGGTTTAAACCTTAACTAGGAAAATTTTATGATGCAGCAAAAAAAAGTAAACATTGGTGACATTACTGTCGCTAATGATCTACCCTTTGTACTATTTGGTGGTATGAATGTGCTTGAATCTCGTGATTTGGCGATGAAAATCTGTGAACATTATGTCACCGTTACCAATAAACTAAATATTCCTTATATTTTTAAAGCCTCTTTTGATAAAGCAAATCGCTCATCAATTCATTCCTATCGTGGACCAGGATTAGAAGAAGGGCTAAAAATATTCCAAGAGCTTAAACAACAATTTGGCGTTAAAATTATTACTGATGTACATACTGAAGCACAATGTCAACCCGTTGCTGATGTGGTTGATGTAATTCAATTACCTGCCTTTTTAGCAAGACAAACTGATTTAGTTGTTGCAATGGCTAAAACAGGCGCAGTAATTAATGTCAAAAAACCACAATTTGTTAGTCCAGGGCAGATGGGTAATATTGTTGAAAAATTTGAAGAGGCTGGTAACAATCAAATCATCCTTTGTGATCGTGGTAGCTGTTTTGGTTATGACAACTTAGTGGTTGATATGCTTGGTTTTAACATTATGAAAAAAGCAAGCAAAGGGTCACCAGTTATTTTTGATGTTACTCATGCTCTCCAATGCCGTGATCCTATGGGAGCAGCATCAGGTGGACGTCGTGGCCAAGTAACTGAACTTGCACGCTCGGGCATGGCTGTTGGTATTGCTGGGTTATTTTTAGAATCCCACCCAGATCCAAGTCATGCAAAATGTGATGGACCGTCAGCATTACCACTAGCAAAATTGGAACCTTTCTTAAAACAGATGAAAGCCATTGATGAACTAGTAAAAAGTTTTGATGAAATTGATACTGAACACTAAGAGTTTAATTATTTAGCTACAATTAAAAAAACGTTATTTATTATAAAGTAAACGGTATTTTTAGCATATTAATAAAAAAGAGAAACCAAATATGATTTCTCTTTTTTATTTGGTTATGTGGTCATTTTACGTCATTAATCTTTAGAAATTACTTACTTTTTAATCTTCAATTTTTCAACCACGGTAATAAATATACATAAAAAATGCCATACCCTAAATCATAGGTAGCGTGTTGATATTATAAATAAAATTGGTGATAGACTAAATATTGACACCAAACGTTCATTTAGAACATATTCATTAACATCTTCTAAAATCGTCATAACATATTAAATAATGTGACTTTAATGATTAATACTAACGTAATTTTGTACGTGGGTTGGTCATTTACAATGGGATATTTATACAAAGGTTTATATTTTAGGTGATATTTTTGTAAAAAATATTCAGGATTCTATACCGTCATAAGTTTAAAAAACTCTAAAAAAAGTCCGCCATATTATTTTTTTTAATAAAAAAAGTTGTGACTTTTATCTAAAAATTAGCATAAAAATCGATTTTTTTAGTGATTATGATCACGATTTAGAGTGTTTAATTTGCTAGATAAAATATGTTTATGCATTATAAAAATACATATTTACCTCATATCTGAATTTAAATATGTTCCTAAATAAAGCTTAGTTTTCAAATATTTAAAATAAAAGTTACTTTGAAGTTCAATTTATTAATAATAATCATATGTTAAGAAGTTTTACTGTAAGTTAAATAGCATAATTTCATTATTTTAGGAAAATAAATATGAATATTTATAATGCAAAAATGATACCTAACCGATTAAATCTTTTAACTAAACTTATTTTTTCTTTTTCTGTTTTAATGGGGGTAACTCCAGTTGATGCCGTCTATGAAAATCATTTTTTCGATGATGCTTCATTAACTGGTAACATCTTTTTCTGGAATCGTGATCGTGACCGTAAAGATATAGAAACCAATAAATATAAAAGCAATATTAGACAATCAACATTTAATAGTAATTTGGATTATCGTTCTGGCTATATTGCAGATAGATTTGCTATTGAACTTGGTGGTTATGGCGCTTGGGAAGTGAGTAATGGCGGTAATGGTCATCCAAATGAAATTGGATTTAGTGGATCACATACTCGTTGGATTGAAGATTGGAAAAAAGATGTCAGCGGATTGAGCTTTTATAAAGCACAAGCAAATTTTAAAATTGACGAATTATTTTGGGTAAAAGCAGGTTATATTCAACCCTCAGGTCAAACGTTACTTGCACCACACTGGAGTTTATTACCAGGTACTTATCGAGGTTTTGAGGTAGGGTCAACTCTTGATTTTGATAGCGCTGGAGCATTGTCGATGTCATATATGTGGAGTGATAAATATAAAGCACCTTGGTATAAACGGCTTTATGAATTTAAACAGTGGGGAAAAGGTAAAAAAATTGATTATTTACATTCTGCCGGTTTGAAGTATGACTTTAAAAATGACTTACTATTAGAAAGTGCATTTGGACAAGCACAAAATTATATGAACCAATTTTTTGGTAAAGTATCTTATAAAATGGAAGTATTTGATAATCCTATGATTATGAGCTACCAATTTTATGGCGCTAAAGATCAATCGCATAAAGGTACAGATGTATATGATGGCTTAGCGTGGTTGCAAGCAGCAACATTAGGCTATCAAGTTGGTGCTATAGGTCTACGATTTGAAGGCGTTTCGGTTAAAGCTGATGGAGAACAGGGATTCTTTTTACAGCGTATGACACCTGATTATGCTTCATCAAATGGTCGTTTAGATATATGGTGGAATTCTCGCTCAGACTTCAATGCTAATGGTGAAAAAGCAGTGTTTGCTGAAGTGACTTATGATTTAAGTCACTTATCTCATTATTTAGCGGGTTGGAAAACAGGTGCGTCTTATGCCTATGGTTGGGATGCAAAACCTAGCACTAATCGTCAATACAATCAAAAACAGCGTTTGATTGAATCTGCATATAACTTTGATTTAGGTTATACCGTGCAAGAAAGTTGGGCAAAAGATACAACCTACCAATTGCACTATACCAAATATAATAACCATTCAAATATACCGAGCTGGGGTGGTGGATACGGTAATATCTTCCAAGATGAACGGGACATTAAATTTATTGTTACAATTCCATTCACTGTTTTTAGTGCTAAACAAAAATAGGTAAAAAAAATGAAAAAGATTAAGGCAACGATATTAGCAACTTCAATCCTTTCTTTGTTAAATATATGTGCGATTCAATCAGTGCATGCTTCTCAACAAATTGCTAATTTGATTAGTTCTCAACTTAATGTTAAATATGAAGTTGTCGACAATCAAGCAAACGCAAATGGCGTTAACTGTTCAACTTTAGGTGCTGATTGGGCTTCTTGTAATAACGTTATGATTTCACTTAAAAATACTGGAACAGCCATTAATAATAAAGATTGGGCTATCTATTTTGATAATATCAGAATGATTCTAGCTGTAGACAATGATCAGTTTAAAATCACCCATATTACAGGTGATTTACATAAGCTCGAGCCAACAGAAAAGTTCACTGGTTTTCCTGCCAATACAACGGTGAATATTCCAATTATTGGGGAATATTGGATGCTTAGTGAAAGTGATGTTATGCCACGTTGGTATGTAACTTCCAGTGATGCTAAACCCAAAATTATTGCTAACACTAACACTGATTCTGACAATTTATCGGCATTTGTTGCACCAATAAAACAACAATGGAAAAGAACGGCTGATGATCACAATATTTTAATGACGCCTGCTAACCGTTTTGAATATAACGCCGATATTAATAAATTATCAGAATCATCGTTACGAGGGCAAATTTTACCGACACCAAGCAAACTTACAATAGGTAAAGAGGATGTTATAATTGATCAGCAAGGAGTTAATTTGATCCTTAATGGTTTAAATCAAGAAAGTTTAGCTATTTTAAAAGCACAATTTAAAGCATTAAACATTGCAGTAACAGGAAAAGGTTATCAAATAAAAGCAACCGTTGATCCTAAACAATTTAAGCAAGAAAAATTTGGCGCTTATCAATTAGATATCAAAAAGGATAAGACATTAATCACCGCTTATGATGAAGCAGGGATTTTTTATGCCATTCAATCCATTTTATCTATCATTCCCGTAAATCATTCAAATTCAATACCAATGCTAAATGCTGTTGATTCGCCACGTTTTACATATCGAGGGATTATGCTTGATATTGGGCGTAATTTTAAATCTAAACAAGCCATATTAAGTTTATTAGATCAAATGGCAAAATATAAAATGAATAAATTCCATTTTCACTTAAGTGACGATGAAGGTTGGCGAATTCAAATTCCTGGATTACCTGAGCTAACTGATATCGGTGGTAAACGCTGTCACGACCTCACGGAGCAAAATTGTTTATTACCACAATTAGGTTCGGGACCTGATAGTAATACAAGTGGATCAGGATTTTTAAGTCGTAATGATTACATTGAAATTGTCAAATATGCAAAAGCACGCTTTATCGAGGTTATTCCTGAAATCGATATGCCTGCACATGCCAGAGCAGCAATAGTATCAATGGAAGCACGTTATAAACGCCTAATGAATGAAGGAAAAGAGCAACAAGCTAATGAGTATCGTTTAGTTGATCCAACCGATACATCCAATACCACAACGGTACAATTTTATAATCGCTTAAGCTATTTGAATCCTTGTCTTGATTCATCTAAACGCTTTGTTAATAAAGTTATCGATGAAATCGCAAAAATGCATATTGAAGCAGGGCAACCGCTTAATACTTGGCATTTTGGTGGTGATGAAGCTAAAAATATCCGTTTAGGTGCAGGTTATCAAGATCTGCAAGCAAAAGAAAAAACTAATATTAAAGGTACTATTGATCAAAGTATTGAAGATCATCCATGGGCTAAATCACAAGCTTGTCAAACTTTTGTGAGAAAAGACGAAGTGAAAGATATTGAGCATCTACCAAGTTATTTTGCACAACAAGTCAGTACCATTATTAAAGATCATGGCATAAACCATATGCAAGCATGGCAAGATGGTATGAAACATGCTAAAAATGCCAAATCTTTTGCAGTCGATAAAGTTACAGTTAACTTTTGGGACACATTATATTGGGGGGGATTTGATTCAGTTAATGAATGGACAAATAAAGGTTATCAAGTAATTATCTCTAATCCAGACTATGTTTATTTAGATATGCCATATGAAGTGAACCCAAAAGAGAGTGGTTACTATTGGGCAACACGTTTTAATGATGAGCGTAAAATATTTAGCTTTGCACCGAATAATTTACCTCAGAATGCTGAAACTTCGGTTGACCGAGATGGTAATCCATTTACAGCTAAAGGTACTATGAACTGGTCAGGTGCTTATGGGCTATCAGCACAAATTTGGACTGAAGATATCCGTAGTGATAACAAAATGCAATATATGGCTTTTCCTCGTTTACTAGCGGTTGCTGAAAGGGCTTGGCATCAAGCTGATTGGGAAATGGCTTATCAAAAAGATCGCCAATATCATCAAGGTGAAACACATTATGTAGATAGCAAAGCGTTACATGATGATTGGAATCGCTTTGCTAATTTACTTGGACAAAGAGAGCTAGCTAAACTTGATCTTGCGGGTATAAATTATAGATTACCTATCCCTGGTGCAAAAATTGTAAATGGTAAATTAAACGCCAATATTGCCTTTCCTGGGTTGAACATTGAATATTCAACCGATAACGGAAAAAATTGGAAATGTTATAATGATCCAGTTGCTATTAATAAAGATGATACTATTTTTGTTCGTAGTATTTCGCCAGATCAAAAAAGAACAAGTCGTATAGAAAAGCTAAATTAAGCTTTAAAACACTAATATTCTTATCCGTTTATCGGATAAGAATAAAGCCTAAGAAAGGGAGTTGATGATATTTAATGAAGTGTCTCCATTAGCTCCATTTCGTCAAAATCGTCATCATTCCCATCTTCAAAATAAGTGCCCCAACCATCATAATTGACGTCAAATTGAGTAGTAAGTGTGATGATTTCTGCAATTTGTGCATTTATTAGTTCGGCATTGAGTGGGCTTTCGGTAACAATATCAAAAGCGATAATAACATTGCCTGCATCGTCAATATCTTCATCGGGATCGGTTGCTTCATAGCCTAATTTATAGGCTTCTACTGCCACTTTTTCTAATTTATCAAAATGTTGTGATGAAATGTGATGCTCAATGATATAAAGTGCATGAGGATCGCTACCATCTTCTAATAGTTCCTCAATAATTGCGCTAGTATCTTGTTGAGCAAGGCGAATTTGATCTTTCATAATATACCTTTTAGTGGTCGAGCAAATTGTATGGTATATTACACGTTTCAAAATAATTTTCGAGAAAAAAATGATCGTTGATTTACATTCACATACTACGGCATCGGATGGTCTCTTAACACCTAGCGAACTTGTCAAAAGAGCTGTAGATAACCAAATTGCTATTTTGGCTATTACCGATCATGATACCGTTAAAGGTTTATCTGAAGCTCAAAAAACGATTGCTAACGAAAATTTACCTATTAAATTAGCTTGTGGTGTTGAAATATCAACTTCTTGGAAAAACAACGAAATCCATATTGTTGGGTTAAATATTGATATTGCACATCCTGAGTTAACGACACTGCTATCATCACAAGAACAAGGAAGAATCGATCGAGCGTTGGCTATAAGCCATAAATTAGCTAAAGTTAGTATTGAAAACGCTTATCAACAAGCACAACAATTTGCAAAAGGAGACATTGTTTCGCGTGCTCATTTTGCAAGATTTTTAGTTGCTAACGGCTATGTTAAAGACATTAAACGCGCCTTTAAAACGTACTTAGGAAAAGGTGGTTATGCTTATGTACCTGCAACATGGTGTAGTATTTCAGATGCAGTTAATGCCATTCATGCGGCAAGAGGACAAGCAGTACTTGCGCATCCAAGTCGCTATGATCTAACTTTAACTAAATTAAAATTATTAATAAGTGAGTTTAAATCTAGTGGTGGTGATGCAATTGAAGTTTCACAAAGCAGGCAAACGCAAGATGATTTACAAAAATTAGCTAAATTAGCCAATGAATTTGAACTATTGGCATCACAAGGATCAGATTTTCATGGTGTTGACAGCTATTTAGATTTAGGGAAAACAACCCCACTACCCGGTAGTGTTACACCAATTTGGCATAATTGGAAACTCTAAATAAATCTGGATTAAAATCGATTTATATTCGTGCTTCACTATAAGGTTAACGATATAAAATTTAATCATGCAAATCAGATTAACAATAATATTGATATAGAAGAAAATTATGAGTCAAACTTTTTATATTCATCCAGATAACCCGCAAACTCGATTATTAAATCAAGTTGTCAACATATTAAATGATGGTGGTGTTATAGCTTTTCCGACCGATTCAGGATATTCATTGGGTTGTTTACTAGACAATAAATCGGGTGTTGATCGAATTTGTCAAATTCGTCAACTTGATAAAAATCATAATTTTACCTTGATGTGCCGTGATCTTTCTGAACTATCTAGTTATGCTTTTGTAGATAACACAACTTTTCGGTTACTAAAAAATAATACCCCGGGTAAATATGTTTTTATTTTACAGGCAAGTAAAGAAGTACCCCGTCGATTGATGAATGAAAAACGCAAAACAATTGGACTAAGAATTCCTGATAATAAAATTGATTTAGCGTTGCTCGAATTATTAGGGCAGCCATTAATGACTGCGACATTAATTTTACCTAATGATGACCAAGCGCAATCCGATCCCGACGAAATAGAAGATAAAATAGGTTATCAGCTTGATGCGATTGTGCACGGTGGTTATATAGGTCAACAACCTACCAGCGTAATTGACTTGACTAATGACTATCCAACAGTTATTCGCAAAGGAAGTGGAGACACTAAGCCATTCGAATAAATGTTCATTTTTTATTGTCAATATATCGACAATATAGTTAATAGAAAATTGATACCTGAGAAGGTAACAGCGAGGATTTTATGAAAAATAGCAAATCAGCATTCCCACAACTTGGCAAAAAGACAAATAGCGTTAAAGCAAAGGAAAAGCAACTCTATGAAAAACCAAAAACCTCAAGAGTACCAGCTATTACACGCAAAACATCGGCACATGATAATACTGAAAAACTCCAAAAAGTATTAGCTAATTTAGGTAATGGATCACGCCGAGAGATTGAAGCAATGATTGTGGACGGTAAAATCAGTGTAGATGGTAAAATTGCCACATTAGGTGATCGGGTTGATGTTAATGCCAATCCGAAAATTCGTATCAATGGTCATTTAGTTCAGCTAAGAAGCAAAGAAAAAGAAGTTTGCCGAGTACTAGCTTACTACAAACCAGAAGGCGAAATTTGTTCACGAAACGATCCTCAAGGACGTGCGACGGTTTTTGAGCGTTTACCTAGATTAAAAAATGCTCGTTGGGTGAACATTGGCAGACTTGATATCAATACATCGGGTTTATTATTATTCACAACTGATGGTGAATTAGCTAATCGATTAATGCATCCACGGCACGAGATTGAGCGTGAATATGCAGTGCGAGTATTTGGTAATGTGACTGATCAACAAATTAACCAACTTCGTAAAGGAGTGCAACTAGAAGATGGCCCAGCCTCATTTCAATCAATTAAAGCACAAGGTGGTGATGGAATTAACCAATGGTTTAATGTAGTTATAACAGAAGGCCGTAATCGGGAAGTTCGTAGAATGTGGGAAGCTATTGATGTGCAAGTTAGTCGATTGCTACGCATTCGCTATGGCAATATCACTTTACCCAAAGGATTATCACGCGGAACTTGGCTAGAACTTGGTATTGACTTAGTCAATTATTTACGTGAACTAGTCGGTTTGTCACCTGAATCTAAAAGCTTCACCACAAGCTCTTCTTCTGACAAAAGAATAGTAAGACCTAAACGAGTCAAACTTAATCAGCAGACTAAAACAACACGGCAAAGAGTAACTCAAAAAGCAACTCGAAAATAACCTTTACCCTGCCCTTAAATAGTTTAGTTATTTAAGGGTACCAGAATAAAATATAATTCACACCTTTCCTATTTCAAATAAACTGACTTGTCACCCAATAATAATGAGTAACTAGTTAATCAATTTTTAGCAAAAAAAGTTAATAAATTAGAACTAATTTATAATAGACTCACCAACTAGTTTATTAATCAAGCTATATTTAAACAGTTTTCATCTTAATAACAAGATGAACAAGCAAAAAAATAAACTAAAATGAATTGAAAGGAAAATTATGCGTATAATTATAGCTGTTTTTTTATGTTCTTATTAGCTGCTTGTCATACACGTACAGCAGAAGAAGCTTATAAAGAAGGAAAATATTTAGAAAGCATCAACTTATTGGCGGATAGTATTGAGGATAAGGGTACTGCAAAATTAGGTCAAAAAGACGTACAACGACTACAAAATATCGTCAATAACGTTATGCAACATTATGAAACAACTTTATCAAATGCCAATAATCAGGATTATGCCAAACGAATAGAATGCTACCAAAATTTATTAGCAATGAAACTGCGATTAAGTGATCGTTTTTATAGCCAAGAAATCAGTTTTTTTGATAATAAATATGATTTTACTAAATTACAAGAGAGTATCGCAAAAGAGTACTATGACTATGGTAATTCAATCACAGGAACCGATAGTAAAAGTTATAGAATAAAAGCCGATTTATACAAAAAAGGATTTGAGCAATACAACTATAAAAACATTGAAAGTTTGTATAACAATGCAAATAAAAAATATATGCAACTTGCTGCTAAAGATTATTATGACCAAGGAAAAATGTTAGCACAGCAAGGTAATTATAAAGCTGCTGCGGATGCATTTAATAATGCCTCGGAAGTATATCAGCCTCTTGGCAAGTACAAAGATAGTGACAAACTTTCTATTGAGAATGATAGAAAACACTGTACTCAACAAGCAGAAAATGCTTATGAACAAGCACAACAATTAGCCAGAACAGCAACACGTCGTTATCAATTTCGAGAAGTTGCCCAATATTACGCTTCAGCTGCTTCGGCTTATCGCCAATACGGAGCGTTTCGCGATGCAGATTTCCAAGCAGATAAATATAAAAGAGAAGGGAAAATAAAAGTTTATTATAATTCTTCAGAATTAAAATCTTATGTAACAGATCTATTAAGTAAAGACTTTATAGAATTTGTTATCTACCAACCAGGACAAGCAGATGTCACGATCCGTGTAACGACAAATGTTGAATTTTCTGATCTTGGTAAATCAGTTAACAATGAAACCAAAACCGAAAAAATATTTGATAAATTTATTGAATTCGCTGACGAAAACGGTAATAAAAAGCAAGTTAAAACCTATAAAGATCAGCAGTTTAATTTACAAACTGTGACTCACAGCAATAAATTAACCTTAACCACTGAAATTGAGGCTCATGGAATCTATAGTTACAGTAAATCATTTAACATTGTACAAACGTCAGCAAAACATGATTATATCTACTCTGGCAATGTGCCATCAAATTTACATAATTACAGTAAAGGAACATTGCAAACCAAAGATAGCTTGCTTCGAGCGGCAAAAGAACAGCAATTAACAGAATTAAAAGTATATATTGAAGATATGGTTCGGGATTTATCATATCTATAATTACTATAAATGTCATAACTAAAATTTAACTAAATAAAGACTACTTACTCATTGGTGCTCATTTTTATAAATGAGTGTCCAATGAGTAAATTGAATGTTTTTATTTATTTGCGGAGTTGCTTTAATTCGTCCAATATAAAGAAGTACGGGATGGATTAGATCATATCTAGTCAAAAATTAAAAATGTGTTTGTTTGGGGCAGCGTTGGTTAGTAAACACTGTTTTCGGCTAAATGAAACTTGAATCCTTGTTGATGCACGATTTCTCGCAATGTTTATAGTATTAATTACTGTAAACAACACTAGAAATTCCTACAATTAAAAAGTTGCTATATCAGTACTAAATTTCATCTAAAATAAAACGACGTTTGGTTTATCAGAACATCAACTCCATACTTTTTCAATTCAATTATTGAAGTGATAGCTAAAATAGTTGTTTTATCAAATTCATGATAAAATATGGTTTCTTTTAAAAACTTTACAAAAAAAATTAATACGATGAAAAAATAAAATATTCTTTGTTGCTAGTTTGCAGCATAACATTGGTCGGTTGTTTTGGTTCAGATACCACTTCGTCTAGCTCTGTTGATCGTATGATTGATAATCCAACACCAAATGAAATAAAAGTGATTATTGATGGAAATGAATTAACCATTCCAGCAAAATCAAGTGTGAATTATACATTTGAATACGGTAAGCATACACTGTCTTACGGTAATCAATCATTAAATTTTATAGCTAAACCTTCAACAACTAATAGTTCAGGATTAATTAATCCTACTCAAAGTAATTATTATTTATTAACAACTTTCTATACAACTTCAAATGTGAGTGATGAAACTTACGATAAGTTGATAGCTAAATATTTAAATTCAGTTCCAGTAATTATTAAAGGTGAACAGCAAGAGCTTGAACTACCAGTTAAAGTTATTAATGATGTTTTTATTGAGCGTCAAAAAGATTTTTGGGATTATTCAGTAGATGAACCTTATCCAGATGAAGTAACTTTACGAGGGAAAGGGCAATTTCAATCTCGAAAAATCAAATTATTCCGAGAAGATGGCTTTATTGAAGCTTTAAAAGCAGAAGGGCTTAATGAAAAAGTTGATTTTATAAATGAACATCCTAAATTTTCTGAGCTTAAAAAATATACTATACCAAATATTCAGCTAGATGCTATTACTTGTAAGAAAGGTCGCGAATTTGTTGAAACGCAGTTAAATGATTGGAATAAGCTTTTTACTCTGACAGGTAAAGATTTGGCCTTGTTATACAAACAGTTAACATCGTCTGAAACTTTTCACACGAAACATGCCATCATAACAGAATGTACGAAAGCAGGAGATTCAAATCAAAGCTATCAGTTCGCTACAAGAGAACTTGAGGGGGCATTCGATGAAACTAATCAACTTAATTTTTTTATTACTCAATAAACTAATTTAAGTAAAGGTAAATGTTTAACCGAATCGGTAATAGTTACATCTTCTTTATAATATAAGCGCCATATCTTCCGTCAGTGATAAGGCGTTAGTTTTGTTTTCATGTATATTCTTTATAGCCATTTTTTAAAGCTTCATAAATAAAGTGAGTTGTTCCTACATTAAATTTTTATCACTTCTGATGTTTACAATCTTCATACTAACCTCTAAACTAATTGATGTTCTCAACGGGGTGCCCTAAAGGGCTGAGAATGTTAGATAGGATAACATAACCCGCCGAACCTGAACTGGATCATGCCAGCGGAGGGATTTGAGTTATTGCACTTGCTCAAACCTTTTGTCTTTTATTTGCTATTTTGGAGGCAAAATGTTTTGTAAAAAATTGTTATTATCTTTGGTATTTTCGATACCTTTTATTGTAAATGCTGCCAACGTAAAACCAACCTTAACTGTTTATAGTTATAATTCCTTTATTTCAGAATGGGGACCAGGAAAAGCAATTGAGAAAGGGTTTGAAGCACAGTGTAACTGTGAACTTGAGATTGTTACATTAGGCGATGGAGTAGCGGTTTTAAATCGAATGCGACTTGAAGGTGATAGAACTAATGCCGATGTAATTTTAGGATTAGACAACAATCTTTTAGAACAGGCAAAACAAGCCAAAATAGTTATACCTCATCAAATCAATAAACCAGATAATTTAAATACCAACTGGTGGGATAGTGATTTTATGCCCTATGATTTTGGTTATTTCGCTTTTATTTATGATCAACAAAAAATCAGTAATCCACCACACAGCATGCATGAGTTAGTAGATAATAAAGTCAACTGGAAAATTATCTATCAAGACCCACGAACCAGCACTCCTGGGTTAGGTTTATTATTTTGGGTGAAAAATATATATGGTGATGATGCTGCATCTGCATGGCAGAAAATAGCAAAAAATACTGTGACAGTGACCAAAGGTTGGGGTGAAGCTTATGGCCTATTTTTAAAAGGCGAAGCTGATTTTGTGCTTAGTTATAGCACTTCGCCAGTTGCACATATTATGAATGATAATGATCATCGTTATGCTGCTGCTATTTTTGACGAAGGGCATTATCGCCAAGTCGAAGTTGCGGGTATTACTAAGTATAGTCAGCATCCCGAATTGGCACGTGCTTTTTTACAATATTTATTAACGCCTGATGTACAACGTCAATTTGCTGAAAAAAATTTCATGTATCCGATTATTAATATAACGTTGCCTGAAGCTTTTCAGCAAATTAAACCAGTCAATAAAGCACTCGAGTTTGATGCTAAGCAAGTTAAAAATAATCAAAAGAGGTGGGTGCGTGAATGGAAATCCACCATTAGTAAATAGTTTTATTCAGTATAATGTTGAAATTAAGAACGTTAATCCCTGGCATTAGTGCTGCAAGCTTGATTTTAGTTGTATTAGGTTCAGCACTATTTGCGCTTTGTTTAGTTGCTTTTGAGTCTAATAATTTAACTGTCTATTTTGATAGTTATTTATTACATGTTATTTGGATAACAATATTTCAAGCAACGTTATCAACATTGCTATCTGTGTTATTGGCAATATTGATGGCTAAAGCCCTATCGATAGTCAATTTTTGGGGTAAAAATCTATTGCTACGCATTATGCCTATCACGTTTATATTTCCTACGTTGGTTGTGGTAACGGGGTTATTATCTGTTTATGGGCAACATGGTTTATTAGCGTCGTTTTGTCATTATTTAGGTTTGCCTTTTGTGATATCCATTTATGGTTTAAAAGGTATTTTATTGGCACATATATTTCTTAATTTCCCTTATGCTTGTTGCTTGTTTTATCAAACCTTAAATAGTGTACCAGTCGAACACAAACAATTAGCTGCTCAATTGAATTTTTCGAGTTTTACTTATTTTAAATTGGTGGAATGGCCACTATTGCGT
Organism: Gilliamella sp. Gris3-2; assembly: GCF_001690345.1. Lineage (NCBI taxonomy): Bacteria > Pseudomonadati > Pseudomonadota > Gammaproteobacteria > Orbales > Orbaceae > Gilliamella > Gilliamella sp. Gris3-2. The sequence continues at coordinate 20,509 of NZ_LZHB01000037.1, read as the reverse complement.
CGACAGTTGCTACCTATGGCATCGCTAATCTTTATGCTTTGTTTTTCTAGTTTTGCTATTGTATTGGCTCTAGGTGGTGGACCTAAATATACCACACTTGAAGTTGCCATTTATCAATCCATCCGTGAATTTGATTTGATACAAGCCGTGCTTTTAGCATGTTTGCAGTTGGTTTGTTGTACTTTTTTTATGGGGTTGATGCAAAAGTTTAATTATAGCTATAAATTTAACACTCAATATGTTAAGCAAAGTTATCGTTTACCTGTTTCGTTTAGCTTAATTTTGTCGAGTTTTGTTATTATTGTTATTGGTGCATTATTTATTTTGCTACCCATCATAACTATATTAATAAAAGGTATTTATTTTTTTCAGTGGTCATTTTTTTCAGCGGCCTTTCAACGTGCAGTTATGTTTTCTTTACTAATTGCTTTTGGGGCAGCCAGTATTGCTATGCTACTAGCTTTATTATTACTCTATACAAACAGCCGATTATTGATTAATCAGCAAATAAAATGGAGTAATCGGTTAATGTTAATTGGATCGCTGATTTTAATTATTCCAAGCATGGTGCTGGCGTCTGGTTTATTTTTATTGTTATTTTCGTACGCTTATAGTTCGGTCTTTGTTTGTGTTTTGACGATGCTTTGTAACAGTTTAATGGCACTGCCATTTATATTAAAAAACCTTGCTGCACCAATGTATGATGTTACATCACGCTATTGGCACTTAAGCCAATCACTTAATATTATTGGTTTTTGGCATTTTTATTTAATTGAATATAAAGCACTAAAAAAGTTAATTATCCAAAGTTTTGCCTTTTCAGCAATATTATCATTGGGTGATTTTGGTATTATTGCGTTATTTGGTGGCCAGTCAGTCACAACGTTACCTTATTATTTATATGAGCAAATATCGTATTATCATTATCATGAAAGTGCTGTAACTGCTGCATTATTGCTAATATTATCTTTTAGTTTACTGGTTGTGATAGATTATGATCGAACTGAATCAAATTAATTGTCAATACGATAATTTTAAAATGCATTTTGATATCAAAATTACTGCAAAAGAAAAGGTGGTTATTGTTGGGCCAAGTGGTGCAGGTAAAAGCTCATTGTTAAGCTTGATTGCTGGATTTATTTCACCAAATTCTGGGCAAATTTTACTTAATCATCAAAATATGACTCACACTCAACCAGGAAAGCGGCCCGTTTCAATTTTATTCCAACATAATAATTTATTTGATCATTTAAATGTTGAACAAAATATTGGCTTAGGCATAAAGCCTTGTTTAAAACTAAATACATCGGAACGCCAAACAATAGATGATATGTTAGCTAAAGTTGGTTTAACGGGTTTTAATAATCGTTATCCCGAACAACTTTCAGGTGGTCAGAGTCAACGTGTTGCGTTAGCTCGTTGTTTAATTCAACGTCGACCTATTTTATTGTTAGATGAGCCATTTTCAGCTCTCGATCAAGCATTACGCTTTGAGATGTTAGCATTAGTTGATCAAATTTGCGATGAGCTCGATTTGACATTAATGATGGTCTCACACAATCTTAATGATTCGCTTAGTTATTTTTCTCGTTGTTTGGTGGTGGATAATGGACAGATCGTTTTTTATGGTTTACCAAACCAATTAAACCAACCTGAAAATAATCACATTGCAAAGATATTGGGTTTAAATATCTCAAAAAATTAATAGGTTAGCATTTAATAATTTATATATTTAAATTTAGATATTTAAAGCTTAAGGTTTTATTAATCTACCAAGCATATATTGCATTTTATGATCAATAACAAAGCAAATTAAATATCTATGCTAAACATAAAAGCAACCAACAAATTTAGCTGGTCAGCACTTATCTTTAATATTTTATTTTTTACTTATTTTTCTAGTGCATTACAGTTATATATTTTTCTTTCGGGGCATTCCAATGCAATTGGACTTCGCGATTCAATTATCTATAGTTTGATTTGGCTTATTCCTGTTTTGATTTTTCCTAATTATACAAGAAAGATTGCGACTATATTTGGTCTTATTATCGGCTGTTTGTCTTTGGTTTCAGTCGGTTATTTTGTGATTTATCGACAAGAATTTTCACAAAGTGTATTTTTTGTTATGGCAGAATCAAATTATAGTGAATCAAGCGAATTTGTTCAGCAGTATTTTAGTATTAAATTAGTTATAGTATTGATTATTTATAGTTTAGTGGGTATTTATCTTTGGAGTAAAGTCAGACCTGTTTATATTAAAACTTCTACTAAATGGATTGTATCACTATTAATAGCTATTTATGCCATAATGCCTGTGTTTATTAGTGTGATAATAAAAAAATCATCTATTGAAAAAGCCGGAACTCATTTACTAACGCGTATGGAAACAACTGTGCCATGGCAACTTATTAATAGTTATTTAGCTTATCGATCTCAACTTAAAAATATGGAAGATATTTTAAATCATTTAGACACTTTACCTCCTGTTGAAAATTTAAAAGATGCTAACGGTAATACGCCTAGGACGTTGGTGTTAGTCATTGGTGAATCAACAACACGTAATAGGATGAGTATTTATGGTTATGGGCGAAATACCACACCTCAAATTGAGCAGTTTAAAAAAGATAATGCTGATTTTGTTGTATTTAACGATGTGGTTTCATCAAGACCTTATACTATCGAAATTTTGCAACAAGCGTTAACTTTTGCTGATGAGAAGCATCCCGATTTATACCTTAAAACTCCTTCATTAATAAATCTTATGAAGCAAGCAGGGTATAAAACATTTTGGATCACTAACCAGCAGACCATGACCAAGCGTAATACTATGTTGACTATGTTTTCTAAACAAGCCGATGAACAGTTTTATATGAATAACGATCGTAATCAAAGTTCAAGACAATATGATGAATCGGTATTTGATCCTTTCAAAAAAGTGCTAGCTGACAACGCTGAAAAGAAATTTATTGTTATCCATCTGCTTGGTACGCATATGAAATACGAGTTCCGCTATCCAAAAGACGGTAAGTATGACCTTTTTAAAGATAAGGAAAGTATTCCATATCTTCTCGATGACGATAAAGTAAATGTATATAATAGTTATGATAATGCAATAAGTTATAACGATTATGTCACAACAACACTGTTTAATATCTTCAAAAACAGTAAAGAAAATGGTTTTATGTTATATTTTTCAGATCATGGTGAAGATGTTTATCAAACGCCACCGCATAATGTGTTAGGGCGAAACGAGAAGGCACCAACTAAAACTATGTATACTGTGCCATTTATGCTTTGGCAATCGCCAACATGGGTGGCAACGCATCCTAATAACTATCAAGCTTATGTAGATCGAAAATTTAGTACTCAAGATTTGATTCATACTTGGTCTGATTTAGCAGGGTTAAGTTATAACTTATATGTTCCTGAAAAAAGTATTGTTAATCCTAATTTTCATGAATCGATTCGTTGGATTGGCGATCCTTATGACAAGAATGGTCTAATTGATTTTGATAAATTAACTAAGTAATTCCCTTAGGTTGTTTACACAAATATTTAAGGTATAATATTGTATATTTATACAGTTATATTTGAGTATTGTGAAACCCTCTATGCGAAAAATTATTCATGTCGATATGGATTGTTTTTATGCCGCCGTCGAAATGAGAGACAATCCCCGTTATCGCAATATGCCTATTGCGGTAGGGGGGGATCCTCGTAAGCGTGGCGTGGTTGCGACTGCCAATTATTTAGCTCGTCAGTATGGTATACACAGTGCTATGTCAATGGCTCAAGCCATAAAACTTTGTCCTAACCTTAAAATTATAGCGGGTAGGCATGCAGTTTATAAAGAAGTCTCCAAACAGATCCACCAAATATTTAAACGATATACTGAATCTATTGAGGCTTTATCACTCGACGAAGCTTACCTTGATGTAACTGATTGCAAACTTTGTTATGGTTCAGCGACTTTAATTGCTCAAGATATCCGTCAGGCAATTTACAAGGAACTTGAGTTAACTGCATCGGCAGGTGTTGCTCCACTTAAGTTTCTTGCCAAAATAGCCTCTGATATGAATAAACCTAATGGCCAATATGTAATAACACCAGATAACGTTGATAGTTTTATAGAGCAGTTACCGTTAAAAAAAATCCCAGGTGTGGGTAAGGTCACGGAAAAAAAATTAGCCCAATTGGGACTATTTACATGCAATGATATTATTAATTATGATGTAACTAAATTAATTACCCAATTCGGTAAATTTGGAAGAATACTATATGAGCGATGTCAAGGTATTGATGATCGTGAAGTGTGTAATGACAGGCAACGTAAATCGGTAGGGGTAGAGCGTACTTTAACTGATGATATTCATAGTTGGGAAGAGTGTTTATTGCAGTTCGATCCATTATTTGATGAAATGGAAAAACGGTTAAGCAAAGTTCGTGCTGATTTATCGATTGCTCGGCAAGGCGTAAAATTTAAGTTTGACGATTTTCAGCTAACTACACAAGAACATGTGTGGTCTAAATTGGATAAAGCTGATTTAATTGAGCAAGCGCATAAAGTTTGGTTAGAACGGCGTAATGGGCGTGGCGTTCGGTTAATTGGTTTTCATGTAACGTTAATCGATCCGCAAGTTGAAAAGCAGTTGATTTTTCAGTTTTAGCCCTTTTAACCATAAAAATGAGGATGCAGGCAAAGCCTTCAAACATCCTCATAACAAATGATAGCTAGCTAATAATGATTATTTCAAACTTGCACCATTAGTACTAATGACTTTTTTGTACCATTCAAAAGAGTCTTTTTTATAGCGTTTCATACTACCGTTACCTTCATTATCACGGTCAACATAAATTACGCCATAACGTTTTTTCATTTCGCCAGTAGTGAATGATACAACATCAATAATTCCCCAAGCAGTGTAACCCATTACATCAACACCATCATAATCTATAGCGGTTTGCATGGCTTTGATATGGGCACCTAAATATTCAATACGTGGTTTATCGTGTATTTGATTACCGTTTTCGAGTTCATCAATTGCACCAAAACCATTTTCGACAATAAATAGCGGTAATTGATATCGATCATACAGACGGTTAAGTGTATAACGTAAACCTTCAGGATCAATTGGCCAACCCCAATCGCTGCTTTTTATATAAGGATTTTCAACCGCATTAGGTAGTGCACCGTTAACTATGTTGTCACGATTATCATTTTTGGCATCAGCTTTAACGACAGTAGACATATAATAGCTAAAGCCAATGTAATCAACCGTACCTTTTTTCAAATAACCTAAATCTTCTTCGGTAATATCAAGTTTATATCCTTCACGCTCAAATTCTTTTAATGCATAAGCTGGATAGTAGCCGCGAACGTGAACATCAGGGAAGAAGAATCGTTGATGCATGGCAATTTCTGAAGCCATCATATCTTCAGGATTACAAGAATATGGATAAATTGGCACATGCGATACCATACAACCAATTTGAAAATCAGGATTAATTTTTTTACCTGCTATTACTGCTTTAGCACTGGCTAACAGTTCATAATGTGCAACTTGGTACAGAACTTCTTGCGGATTTTCATCAGGTTTAACTTGTACGCCAGAGTTAGTCCAAAAGAAGATAGGATTACTAGTATCCATTTGATTATTGATTTCGTTAAATGTCATCCAGTATTTAACTTTATTTTTATAACGTTCAAAACATGCAGTAGCAAAGCGCTCAAAAAATTCAACTGTCTTACGGTTTCTAAAACCACCATAATGACGAGCAATATGTAAAGGCATTTCAAAATGGGATAATGTGATAACTGGTTCAATGCCGTGAGCTATTAGTTCATCAAAAACATCATCATAAAAGCGAAGACCTTCTTCATTTGGTTCAAGTTCATCACCCTTTGGAAAAATTCGAGTCCACGCGATCGAGGTGCGTAGACATTTAAGGCCTAATTCGGCAAAAAGCTTGATATCGTCTTTATAATGATGATAAAAATCAATTGCAGTATGATTTGGATAAAATTTACCTGCTTCGATATCTTGAGTGATTTGTCTTGCAACGCCATGAGCACCTGCGGTCATAACATCAACAACACTTGGGCCTTTACCGCCTTCATTCCAGCCGCCTTCAAATTGGTGAGCGGCTAAAGCACCGCCCCATAAAAATGGTTTTTTAGTCATTTTTTATTCCTTGTTATTGCTTAATGTTAAATATGATATCATCAACTGTTACTTGTGTTTTATCGGTTAATGAAATTTGTTGATACTGATCGGTATTAACAATAATAATTGGGGTAATTAATGGATAACCTGCTTGCTTAATTGCCTCAGGATTGAAGCTGATTAGCAAATCACCTTTTTTTACTTTTTGATGTAATTCAACATAATATTCAAACTCATTGTTAGTTAAATTAACTGTATCAATCCCCACATGAATTAACAATTCGACGCCATTATCTAATGTTAACCCAATGGCATGTTTAGAATTTTCAAATACTGCAGTTACCTCGCCATCAAAAGGTGCATAAACATGATTATCAGTAGGTTCAATTGCAATCCCTTCTCCCATGAGTTTTTGTGAAAAAGCAGGATCGGGCACTTCGCTTAGTGGTAAAGCATGACCTGTCATCGGGCTTGTGATGTCAACTTCATCAAGAAGAATCTTAGGATTATCATCTTCAATATTGATATTTTCTTGACTATTAACTGTATCTTGTATGGTTTCGCCAGTTCCCAAAATTTGGATCAAAACTACTGGTCCTAAAAGAGCAATAAGTGCACCAATCAAGACGCCAATAAATGAACCAGGATTATTTGGGCTAATTGCATTAACGATAGTTAGTGGACCTGGTAAACCAGCGTAAGCAACATAGTGAGGAGCAAAAAATCCTGCCACAATACCACCACAAGATGCTGAAATACAGCCATAAATAAATGGTTTTTTAAAGCGTAAGTTAACACCATAAATAGCAGGTTCGGTTATACCAAATAAGCCAGTGATAAAAGCAGATAATGAAATACCTTTCATCTCTTGGGTTTTGGTTTTTAAATAAAAACCTAATGCTGCACCGACTTGACCAATAACGGCAATGGTTTGGAAAGCTTGGAAAGAATCTTGACCATACTGCTTAAAGTTTTCGACGATAACAGGTGTGATCCCCCAATGTACACCAAAAATAACAAAGACTTGCCAAACAGCACCTATGATTCCGCCTGCAACTGAAGGCGCTAGGCTAACAAACCAATTATAGCCGTTGGCAATGTATTGTGCACCATTTGCTGTTAATGGACCAACAACAAGTAATGTTAAAGGTACCATAATGACAAGGCTAAATAATGGCAATAAAACGGGTTTTATAATGCTATGCAGTCTAGGCTCTAAAAATCGTTCTAAATAAGAAAGTAACCAAACTAAAAAGAGTGGTGGTAAAACGGTTGAAGCATAAGTGGTTTGTGATAGCGAAATACCAAATAGATCAATTTCTTGTCCTTCGCTAATTAGTTTTGCAAACTCTGTCCATGTCGGTGATAACAGCGCAGCACAACAAGCAACAGCGATATATAAGTTACAACGAAAATGCTGAGAAGCTGTAATGGCAATAAAGATAGGTAAAAAGAAAAAAGGTGCCCAAGAGATGAAATTGAATACCTCAAAAGTTCCCGTTTTTTCTAGCTCTGGGCAAGCTAATTTAAGTAAAATCAAGATACCTTGCAAAATTCCTGATGCGGCTAAAATATAGACAAACGGGGCAAATACAGCCGACATTGTCGCAATGATGCGATTTAATATGTTGCTATCATTTCCTGCTTCAATTTTGTTATCAGTATTAACTAGCTGAGTAAAAGCGTTATAGACTTTATCAACATTCGTACCAATAACCACTTGGATTTGACCGCCTTTTTCAACAACGGTAATCACACCTGGCAATTTAGCAATGTTTTCTTTTGCATGATCTGGTGTATGTTGGGTAACAAGGCGAAGGCGTGTTGCACAGCGAGAAACGGTAACAATATTTTTCTCACCACCTAGCTCATTTAAAATATCAACAGCTAGCTTGTTATAATCTCTAATTTTTGATGACATCCATAAACTCCTTAAAAGCAATTCAGTAAGATTATTTTATAGACAATTTCAAAATTGTTAATTAACAATTATATTGTTTGTGATCTAGATCGAGTTTTTATATTATTTAATTTAAAACTAAAAATAAGCTGTATAAAATACTACTTCAATTATTGATTAAATTAATAATATAAACAAATGATTAAATATCAAGAAGTTGCAAAAAAAATCAAACAGATGATTTATCAAAAACAACTGTCCAAAGGCACTCAGCTTGCTAATATTGACGGGTTAATTACTCAATATCAGGTCAGTCGTAGTACAATTGTTAAAGCGCTTAATTGTCTTGAGCGGCAGGGCGTTATTTATCAAGTGCAAGGTAGTGGTATTTTTGTTCGTGAACGTAAAAAAAGAGGCTATCTCAATTTTTTGCAAAGTCATGGTTTTACTGTCGATCTAGAAGATGTTTATGGTTCTTCGACAGTACTTAATGTTGATATCATCAAGCCCAGTGCAAAAGTTAAAGAAAATCTACAATGTGATGATAACGAAGAAGTCTATTTTGTTAAAAGATTGCGCTATGTTGAAGATAAATTATATGGCTTAGAACAGTCATATTACCGTAAAAAGTTAATTTGTTATTTAAATAAAGAAATTGTAGAAAATTCAATTTTTAATTATATTCAAGAAAATTATAATATTAATATTGGTTTTTCTGATAAATATATGCAAGTAATAAAGCTTGATGCTGAAATGGCGCAATATTTAGGACTGCAAGCCGGTGAGCCAGCACTTTGTGTTGAAGAAATATTTTATACTTCATCAGGTGAACCATTTGATTTTTCAAAAATAATTTATCATTATGAGCATGCAAGATTTTGTATACAAAATCACTCAAAGTAAGTTTGAATGATGAATTATTAGGAAGATGAATAAGAAATCGATCATTCAACTTCCTTTAATTATTAGCGAATTTAACTATTAATAATTAAATTTCACCACCAACACCCTTAAACTTTTCAACCAATGCGGCGATCTTTTCAAAGACTCGGTTCTTTTTAATTAAATATTGGGGATTGAGTGGGCTCATTTTTGGTAAAATCTCGTTCAACTCTGTGCCGTTTTCGGTTGCATATTTTCGCTTTAATGATGATGCAATATAGCGTTTTGTTGCCGCTTCATTTAAATTTTCATCTTCAATTAAGGAATTAAGCTCTACCTGTAACTCTTGCTGTGCATACAAGAAAAACGCATCAATAATCGAGGCTTTATCTGGAATAGCATCAAGATCAGTTTGTTTTATAAACTCTACAACTAGCTCTTCTTTAGCTCGATTTTCTAAGCTTGATCGAATTAATCGCTTAGCATCTTCGACAATGTCCTGTTTGGTTTTTTCTTGTTTATTTTGTTCATAAATTAACTCAAGAATATAATCCAAATTGATCTCTTGCGATTTTAATAGATCAATTTCGAAAACCACATCATCCCAGTCAAATCTTTGCTGATCTTGTTGATTGGCTTCTTTTTCTCGGCGTAGCCAATCACGAATATCATTATAAGTTGAACGATAATTTTGAATTGTGCGGTCAGTCGGTAGTTTAACTGCTTGCATTTTTTGCAGATTTTCATCAGTCACATAATGTTTGTTTTTAAACGCTAAAACTGCCTGCGCATCGGTCACATCTAATTGTTGGAAATCCTTTAATGCAACAAATTCATCATAATTTTGTAATATATTGTCAGCACGTAAGTACTCACCAAATAATTTAACAAACTCTTTTTTATCTTTTTCTTTGATAATTTCATCAGGGCGTGGGAACTTTTCTTGTAACTCGGCAACGATGGCTAGATAGCCATTGTGGAAATTACCTGAATCTTTATCAGTAAACCCTTCCATGTATTCCTTAAAGCTTTTTTCTAACACTACTTCATGAGTATTACTTTTACCAAATGTTTTTATTGCATCAATGGTCGCTTGTTCTAAATCACGAAACGCCACAATATTACCAAAGGTTTTGGTGGCATTATAAATACGATTGGTGCGTGAAAAGGCTTGAATTAACCCATGATACCGCAGGTTTTTGTCAACAAATAAGGTATTAAGTGTTGGGGCATCAAAGCCAGTTAGGAACATGCCAACGACAATTAATAGATCGACTTCTTGATTTTTTACTTTTAAAGACAAATCGCGATAATAGTTTTGAAATTGATCGCTACTGACATCAAAGTTAGTTTTAAACATCTGATTATAATCTGATATCGCAGAAGCCAAAAACTCTTTAGCACTTTGATTTAAGGCATCAATTTCAAAACTTTCATCGGCAAAATTACCTTGTGCATCTTGTTCTTCATTAGCAGAATAAGAAAATATCGTGGCTATTTTTAACGGCTGATTTGCACCTTCTTGTAATTTTTTGAATGACTCATAATAGAGTTTAGCCGCATCGACACTACTCACTGCAAACATGGCATTGAACCCTTTACTTTTGCCCATTAATCGGTGGGTTTTTTGTTTAAAATTATTCAGAATATATTGTGTGATTTGCTCAATACGGTTTGGGTGGAGCAATGCTTTTTTATTTTCAGCAGCGCTGAGTTTTTCAAGATTTTGTTCTTGCTCTATCGATTTAAAATTAGGACGCACATCATTATAGTCAACTTTAAATTTTAGTACCTTTTCGTCACGAATTGCATCGGTTAATACATAAGCGTGCAGTTCACGACCAAAAACATCCGCTGTAGTTTGCGTTCCGATTGCGTTAGTATGCATAATCGGCGTACCAGTAAAACCAAATTGGTAATATTTTTTAAATTTACGCTTTAAGTTTTTTTGAGCTTCGCCAAACTGGGAGCGGTGTGCTTCGTCAAAAATAAATACAACGTGTTTATCATAGATCGCTAAGTTATCGTCGCTTTTGATCAAGTTATTAAGTTTTTGAATGGTAGTAACAATAATTTTATTATCGGTTTTCTCAATATTGCGCTTAAGCCCTGCGGTACTATTTGAACCATTCACACTATCTTTTGAAAATTTTTGATACTCTTTCATGGTTTGATAATCCAGATCTTTACGATCCACCACAAAAAAAACTTTATCAATAAATTCTAATTCGGTTGCAAGGCGTGCCGTTTTGAAACTGGTTAATGTTTTGCCAGAACCTGTTGTGTGCCAAATAAAGCCACCACTTTGTAAGCTACTCCACTTTTTGGCATGATAAGCGCTAATGATTTTCCATAATATGCGCTCGGTGGCGGCGATTTGGTAAGGGCGCATAATTAACAATGTGTCATTCACATCAAGCACCGAATAAGTCAATAACACATTTAACAGCGTTCGGCTAGCAAAAAAGGTTGCGGTAAAGTCTTTTAGATCTTTTATCGGCTCGTTTTTAACATTCGCCCAATTCATTGTAAAATCAAAGCTATTTTTGTCACGTTTAGTCGTGTTAGCAAAATAGCGCGTATCGGTACCATTTGATATAACAAACAGTTGTAAATATTTAAATAGTGAATTGTCTTGATTAAAGCTCTCTTTACTATAGCGATGCACTTGATTAAAGGCTTCACGAATAGCAATACCACGTTTTTTTAGTTCAACTTGAACAAGCGGCAAGCCATTAACTAAAATCGTCACATCATAACGATTTGCATAATTACCTGTTTGCTGAAATTGATGGATAACTTGTAATTTATTATTAGTAACCTCTTTTTTATCTAACAACTTGATATTTTGAATATGGCCGTCATCAAAAACAAAATCGTAAATATGATCGTGGTGGATTTTGCGACTTTTATCGATCATTGATTCATTGGGTTTATCCAAATACTCTAATACAAAACGTTGCCATTCATCATCCGTAAATTGCATTTTGTTTAGTGTTTGCAACTGCTCACGAATATTGGCTAATAACTTTTCATGTGTATTTAAATTCGGTAAGTATTCATAACCTTGTCGAGCTAAATCATGAATAAATTCATTTTCTAAATCCGTTTCAGTCTGATAAACAGCAGCCGATTCTTCAAGTTTGTTGTAGTTATCTAAAATAATATAGCTATTGGTTTCGGCGATGGGGGTTGTTCTAATTATCATAGTTATTCATCCATAATGTTTCAATTATGTTAAGTTTTAAAGATTCACTAAATTCATTCTCATTAATAATAGAATCGATTATTTCAAGTAGTAAATTATCGTTTATTTTTCCTTCAGCTAACCATACAACAATTTCTTCCATTTCTTGAATAAATTTTTTAACGCAGTATTGATAATTGTTTAATTCTAAAAAATAGGCAGCTAAAGCTAAACTAGAGCGCTTGTTACCATCATTAAATGGGTGAAATTTATTAACAGCATAAATTAAATGTTTGAGTTTTTCTTCAAATGAAGGGTAATAATCATCATTTTGAATATGCTCTAACGCACTATCAAGTAATCCTATTTCACGTTGTCCAGGCATTCCACCACTGTTATCTATGATCCAATCGTGTAATTTAATAGCATGTTTTATATCAAAATAAAATATGGATGGTTTCATCTATCTTTTAACCTTTTGAAAACGGCTAAAGTTTCAGGATCGGATAATCGCTCTTCTAGAGATTTACTTGTTTCTCCCAAAAACTTATCAAAGTCGCTTTGTGGTACGGATTGAATATAGGCTTCTAGTTTATTGTGCAAAGCATCTCGAAAACATAAATCGCGACTAGCCATTTTAGCTCTAGCATCATGTATATGTGGCACTAAATAAGGGTTTTTTGACGCACTTTCGATTAATTTATCCATTTCATCGGTTGTTAATTTTCGCTCAAGCTTTTCTGATGCCTGCTTCATTTCTATCGCTAGTCCATGCTCGAAACTCGCAATAGCATTAAGTACTTCAGCATACATAGTTTGCCTTACACAGTCTTTTTCTGTTAAGGTTAAAATCTTTTTATATTCAGCTGCATTTTCTAAAAAAACAATTTCGTATATTCTATTTGTGTATTTAGCATATTTCCATTTATTAGCATCTAAATAGAGGTTTAAAGCCTCTGTAAACTCTTTTCGATAGTTATACTCTTTGTAAGCTGATGGCAAATAGTCTTCATCGCGTTGATTAATGTATTTAGTATGTCCACCTGATTTTTGAACCATAACGTCAAGGACAATATCAAGGATTTTACTTCTAATTAATTTTGCTTTTTCGCTTTCTGTTACTAACATAGCGATATTAAGGACAGTTCTAAATGAAAATATACCTAAGGACGGGGCTCTTGATATGTCGACGACATTCATGTCGTCGACATACTCCTTGAATGATTTTAATTCTTTACCTTTTATTATTTTATAGCCATTTTTTATAAGCTCATCTTTATGGCTTTCTATATATCTGTCGATTGTTCGTTCATCAATAGTTAAAATTTGCGCTACTTGTGTTTTTGTAAAAAAAGTTTTATCGCACCAACAAATCCCACCTAGTGCAAGCGTTGATTCTATTTTTTCCAGTGCAAAGTTATTATTTAAAATATTTTGCCGGCTAATCGTAGAAGTCGTTAAATCTTTTGTCATTGTGTCTCCACGGAAAAGTTAAGTAATAAATTCCGATAATACTCATATTGTTTTTGACGTAATGCAATTTCACGCGGTAAACCTTCGGTGATTGAGTTGGTGAGTGCATCGAATTTATCTAGGATTTCGACGATACGGGTTTGTTCCTCGAGGGGGGGGATGGGGATTTTTAATTTTTCAATAATCGCTCGTGGTAGTCTAGGAATACTTGATCTTCTTACTTGAGATGAAATATATTCCTGTTTGTTTTTTAATACATAAAATAAATATCTATTTAATAAATTTCTGGAGCATTCAAAATAAAAACAGTCATCGGCAGCCCAAAATTTTTCCGAACTATAACCAATTTCTCCTGCTGCACCAGCGCTTATTATAAATGTTGTATTTTCTTGAGTATTAGCTTTTTCGTAATAACCCAAAGGAATTAAACTATTTTGGTAAACATGATAACCATTTTTTTGTGACAATTGGTTTCTAGTAACACGAATCCCTCTTTTTAAAGAAGCAAATTCATTTATTAATTTCCACTCAACCTCATCTTCTTTAAAGGCCAACAATTTATTCCGATAATAGTTGTATTGTTTTTTTCGTGTAGTAAGCTCTGCTGTGAGCTCTGCTGTGAGCTCTGCTGTGAGGGCTGAGAATGTGTCTAAAATACGGACTATTTCGGTTTGAATGTGTAGAGGGGGGATAGGGATTGTAATTTGAATCAAACTCGATTTTGTTAATTTTGCTCTATCACCGCCAGTTAAATATGGAATAAAATTCATATTGCGTAAATAATGGTATAAAAATCTATTATTTAATTCAGGCATGCTTTGGACAATGTGGACGTGGTTATTTGCCCAAAATTTTCCTGTTGCCCACTGGATTGAATAATTTTTAAGATTTGCAGAACCATCTTCAGCTATTAATACATACTCACCATTATGAGTGTAACCTTCAACATAATCTTGAATATTATTTGCACCATAATATGGTATTTTACCTTGAATACGTAAAGACGCTTTTACAGGTTTTCTTGTATTGTTTGCTATTTCTGCCACTTCCCCCAAAGCCTTCCACTCAACTGTAACATTATCAAGTAATTTCGCGATACTATTTTGCATATTTAGTCTATCATTCATTTTTTGCGGCTTTCCTGTTTCGCTTTTTTCTCTAATGCGTTTATAGTTTTAAGATATGAAACTTCCACTGGGGCTAGCGTTTTGGCTTTAAATTTTTTATATTCTAATTTGGCTTTGTTTTCTGCTTGATGATGAGAAATTGAACCAGAATTTTCAAGTAACTGGCGTCCTGTAGATGAAAGAATATTATCTAATTCTCGCACATAATCAACCATCCGCATTTCACGTTCTTCAATGGCATTCAGTTCAGCTAAATCAAAATAGGCCGAAACCAGATTATTGAGCACACGTAATTCTTGTTCAGTTAAATAGTTTTTGGCTACCATTGCTTCTGCTTGTGTCGGGCAGCTTCCTTTAAAGTGAGTTAACCCTGCAAAAGGTTTATTACTGTCAACTCTAAAATATATAATTTCACTAGCGGTATTGCCGTGTGCTGCATAGTGTAATTTATTTTGTACTATTTTGAAAAAATCGGCACTAGCTTTGGTGTTTGGATCATAATCAATCGCTGTGGCATATAAATCCAAAACTTGTCGATACATTACTTTTTCACTAGAGCGAATATCTCGGATACGATCAAGAAGTTCTTTCCAATAGCTGTTACCACCTAGGTTTTTTAAACGATCGTCATTTAACACAAAACCTTTTTTCAGGTACTCTTTAAGGATGCTTGTTGCCCAAGTGCGAAATTGTGTAGCTATTTTCGAGTTAATCCGATAACCAAGTGAAATAATCATGTCCAGATTGTAATATTCTAACTCTCTAGTGACATTCCGACTGCCTTCTTTTTGAACTGTTCGGATTTTCCGAACAGTTGCTTCGGGGAGTAATTCACCATCTGCATAAATATTTTTAATATGCTCGCTTAGTGTAGATTTTGCAGTTTGAAAAAGTTCAACAATTTGGCGTTGAGTTAACCAAATATTTTCATTTTCAAATCGTGCCTCAACACGAATTTGTTGGTTATTATCATGGTAAATAAGGATATTATCATTGCTCATGCTTCAATCTCTTTAATAATTTCATCTATATCAGCACGAAGTGTGTTTATTTTTTTTACCGTTTCGACAATGTTGGTATTTAATTGTGTGATATCAATCACTTCACGGGTATCTTCGGCTTCAACATACGAACTGACCGATAGATTATAATCATTTTCCGCAATGGTTTGATTATCGACTGATTTAGCAAAATATTCGATATCTTGCTTGCTAGCAAATACTTGCATAATTTCTTGAATATGTTCATTAGTGAGCACATTATTATTGGTCTCTTTTTTAAACAGTTTACTAGCATCAATAAATTGTGTTGTTTTGACGGTTTTATTTTTGGCAAGCACCAAAATATTAACCGCAATCGATGTGCCATAAAATAAGTTTGGTGCGAGCGAGATTACGGTTTCAACAAAATCATTATCAACCAAATATTTACGAATTTTTTGTTCCGCACCACCACGATAAAATATCCCCGGAAAGGTAACAATTGCCGCTCGCCCACACTCGGACAAATAACTTAGTGCATGCATAATAAAGGCAAAATCGGCTTTCGATTTTGGTGCCAGTACGCCAGCAGGTGCGTATCGGTCATCATTGATTAAGGTTGGATCATCACTACCAATCCATTTAATTGAATAAGGTGGATTAGAAACGATTGCATCAAATGGCTTTTCATCACCAAAATGTGGGTTAATTAGCGTGTCACCTAGTGCGATTTCGAATTTATTGTAATTGATATTATGTAAAAACATATTCATACGGGCAAGGTTATAGGTAGTATGGTTGATTTCTTGACCGAAGAATCCATCCTCAATAATATGATCCTCAAACTGTTTTTTAGCTTGTAACAATAAAGAGCCTGAGCCTGCCGCTGGATCATAGATCTTATTGACCTTTTTTTGATTATGTAAGGCTAATTGCGAGATCAGCTTGGACACATTCGGTGGCGTAAAAAACTCACCTCCTGATTTACCAGCATTCGAGGCATAATTAGAAATCAAATACTCATAAGCATCGCCAAACAGATCGATTTGATTGTCTGCAAAATCACCAAAATCCAGTTCAGCCACACCATTAAGTACTGCCGCTAACCGTTTGTTTTTATCGGCAACTGTATTACCTAATCGGTTACTGGTAGTATCAAAATCGGCAAATAATCCTTTAATATCGCTTTCTGAAGGGTAACCAATGGCTGAGCTTTCAATCGCATTAAAAATATTTGCCAAGTCAGTATTTAAACTTGGATTGGTATTAGCTTCAGCTACAATTTTACAAAATAATTGGCTAGGATAAATAAAATAGCCTTTGGTTTTTATTGCGTCTTTTTTAACTTCATCGTTAATGACATCGTCGGATAATGTGCTGTAATCGATACTCTCATCGCCACCTTCAATATAATTGGCAAAATTCTCACTAATAAAGCGATAAAACAAAGAACCAAGTACATACTGTTTAAAATCCCAACCATCGACAGCACCACGGACTTCGTCGGCAATTTTCCAAATTTGTCGTTGTAGTTGATCGCGTTGTTGCGTTTCGGTAATTGATTTAGCGTTACTAGATGTCATATTTTTCAAAATTCCTAAATAAAAAATAGGTGCTGCCTAATTAGAAAGTAACTAATTTTTATTTTCATATTAGTCATTTTATAGCTACCTGTTATAGGTGCTATAGCATAGCTGATTTGTTGTTATTTTTCCATCTGGGGTGTTTATTAAAAACTCAGCCAATGGGTATTTTGAACTTTAAGGTTGGGAAATCTTAAAAAATAACAAAGCAACAAAATCTAAAAACAAAACCCTTTTTTTAGCTATATTTTAAAAGTTAATAAAATCAATAAATTAAATTTATCTCTAAAAAAAGGGTTTTTAAAACCTAAATACCTATTTGCCTTTTTACATACTATATTGATAGTATATTAGCTTCTAGTTCACTGCCGTGTAGGCAGTTTAGAAATTGCTTGAAATCACCTGCTCTTTTTAGTTCTGGTTCACTGCCGTGTAGGCAGTTTAGAAAAATGGGGAAGTTGCAGCTTGCGATATTAGACCGTTCACTGCCGTGTAGGCAGTTTAGAAATCTTGTAAAGTATGTAAAAAAGCTTTTTCATCGTTCACTGCCGTGTAGGCAGTTTAGAAATTAGGCGTCGGTGCTACTGAATACGTTCCTATGTTCACTGCCGTGTAGGCAGTTTAGAAATGCCTGGCAAATCACCGTATAGCATTACTAAAGTTCACTGCCGTGTAGGCAGTTTAGAAAGACGATAGATTGCCTGATAATTTGAGTTTTAGGTTCACTGCCGTGTAGGCAGTTTAGAAATCGTAGGCGGGTGCGGTGTAGCACGGATTAGGGTTCACTGCCGTGTAGGCAGTTTAGAAATGATCAAGCAGACGAAACTTGGTTGATCCGACGTTCACTGCCGTGTAGGCAGTTTAGAAAAATAATCCGTTTGTGACTGGTTATCTTCTGCTCGTTCACTGCCGTGTAGGCAGTTTAGAAATTATTGGTTAGTTTTTTCCAGTCTGGTGTACCGTTCACTGCCGTGTAGGCAGTTTAGAAAGATACTACCGAGAGTGGCTGTTTTATCTGCATGTTCACTGCCGTGTAGGCAGTTTAGAAACATCAGGAACATAAATGCCTGTTTGGTGCTGTGTTCACTGCCGTGTAGGCAGTTTAGAAAAAAATACTCACACAATGCTTTCATTGTCTTTAGTTCACTGCCGTGTAGGCAGTTTAGAAAAATGTTTCGTAGCCCCCAAGTAAGTATTCTTTGTTCACTGCCGTGTAGGCAGTTTAGAAAAACGCTTAATGCCGTTTCGTCGTGATGAGCTGGTTCACTGCCGTGTAGGCAGTTTAGAAATCTTATCGATACGGGACAACTTCGGGCATCAAGTTCACTGCCGTGTAGGCAGTTTAGAAAACTAAAAATACGGAGAGGAAAATAACTACAAAGTTCACTGCCGTGTAGGCAGTTTAGAAAATTTTTAAAAAGCCCAGAACTTGTTTGTAATCGTTCACTGCCGTGTAGGCAGTTTAGAAACACAACACCCGCAATCCCGAAAAAAAAACTGGTTCACTGCCGTGTAGGCAGTTTAGAAAGCTACATGAGCGGTTTTATTGAACAAATTGAAGTTCACTGCCGTGTAGGCAGTTTAGAAAAGATGCCGATTCCAAAGCTTCATCATTAACATGTTCACTGCCGTGTAGGCAGTTTAGAAAGTCGACAATAAAAGGTTATTTACGGTTCAGACGTTCACTGCCGTGTAGGCAGTTTAGAAATATATAAAGATATGTCAGGGAGAGTTAGTGCTTCATGAAGTCTTTTTGTATTACAAACGGTTGAATGAATGGCCGTAATACGTTTATTCAAATTGATAATAATTTTCTTTATGATATTAACGCCATATCACTTGTTGGTGATACGGCGTTAATTTTATTTTATGAAAGTTTATTACAGTAGTTTAACTGACTATTTCCTATAACCAACAATTGATTCCTACACATCATATTAGTTGATTGATCATTATTTTGCCATTTTTGGGGTATCTATCTGCTTTACTAATGTAAAATCTATAGCTAATAATTTTTCTAATCGTGCAAGTATCCAATTATAACGATCTTTTAATGCATCTTCATGCCATTGTTGATTAAATGTTTTTTGATTAAAATCATCTAATACTTTTTGAGAAAGGCGAAATGCAGTCGTGTTATTAGTATGATTACCCTGATATACGATCATTTTGACATTGAAAGGATTATTACTAGCATCAATGTTTTTTTTACCGCTTAATAGTGTCAAATTAGCAATACTATGTAACCATCTGTTTTTTACTTCTTCCGTGATATGATTCCATTCTGCAATAGTCTTATATTTTTTAGGTAATATATGTTCAAGGTGCAAATCATTATTAAGTTTTAATAAAATAGGATTAGATTGATCGGTTAGATCATACTCAATTAAAATCAAAAGAGGTTTAATCCATGCTTCTTTATCAACCATATTAGAAGTTAGCTGAGATATCGCTAATTCATAAATCTTTTCGGAATTTAACTTATTTGAAAAGATTGCTTTTAAATAATTGATATGTTTTTTTTCTTTCAGTGCTTTAATGACATTAAAAGAAGTCTGCTTTACTTGGGATAATGTTTTTCCCGCAATCCAATATAAATAATAAAAGCGTCTTAGTTCAAAAACTAATTCATCAAAATCTTTATAATTTGTTGTAATGGCTGTCATTAATATCGCTTTCCAATAATTACTCCATCTCAAATATTGGAATGAATAAATATTTTTATCTTTTGAACAATATATTTTTTCGTAATAATTAATAACAAATTGTTTTAATGAGGCTATGACTTGATTAGGATCTTGATTTTCGAATAAGTTTTGTAGCTCTTCAGTGAATGATTTTTTTTGATTTGAGCCTAATAAATAATGTGCGTAAATAATAAACAAATCATTTAAACTTATATCGTCACATTGTTTAATGAGCTGCTCCATTTCACGCCAATCAGACATAAAACTATCTTCTTTTAATTTTGAAGTGGCTAAATCATCTTTATATTTTTTATAAAGCTTTTCTAATAAAAAACTTTTTATTAAGTCAGCAGAAGTTAAATCTAAACCTCTATTATTGAGCACCTGAAACAATTTAATAGCAAAATCACGACTGGTACAATCGATACGTATAATTTTAACTTGGTAAAACAAGTAATTAATTAACTCTCCAAGTTTATTTTCAGGTAAAGAATTTAATTTCTCTTTAAAAATTAGTGCGGTATTA
>NZ_LZHB01000036.1:0-475 GCF_001690345.1 Gilliamella sp. Gris3-2 | reverse complement strand
TTTATAAAACATATCCGCCACTCTGGCCGCCCGTCAAACGTAGCTCACCATCAGGCCCAAAACTGTAATAATGTACGCCTATAGTGCTCTCCCCCAATACGGCTTCCTCTAAACCGCCATAGCCAGGATACAAGCTATAAATATCCTTATTTTTTATCCAGTTTGGCACGTTTTCCATATGGTAATAAAAAGTCACCATTCTCATCCCTTGCATTTGATCATCAACCTCATCAATTTTTTCAACCACCACTTTTCCAAAGCAGAAATTTGTTGCACTCCATTTTTTACCAAGATATTTACGTCCTTCATCCGTTAAATTATAGCGGTATAGTGGCTTGTCGCCATCGTGACCGACCAGCTCTTCGGTAAATAATCCCTCTTTGGCATAAAGGGAGAGTTTTAAGTTAAGTCTTTTATTTTGCTTAATTTTGTCATAGGGGTCTTTAGGATCTATTTCACCTTCAAGGTAATGAAT
>NZ_LZHB01000035.1:0-12875 GCF_001690345.1 Gilliamella sp. Gris3-2 | reverse complement strand
TTTTTGTTTTAACTAAACAAAAAGTTCTTATTACTTTATATTTTACAATTATTTTTATTGCATACAATAAAATAAATATAAATAATTTAACTAATATTAGTTATACATTATTAATTTATTTATTTTTTCTAGTAATTTTCCCTAAAACAAAATGGATAAGATTACCTATATTTGGAATCTTCAATTTCATTTTAGCAATTGAGTTCTTTTTTAATTTAAAATATGGTTATATCTCTGATTCTCTTTTGAAAACTGCTTTAGAAAATGATACAAATCAAAGCTATATAATGATAAAAAATGAATTTCTATCAATCATATTGCCTTCTTTTCTTTTCTCGATAATTTATACTTATTTCGTATATAATAAAATAAGTATATCTTTTAGGAGCAAAATATTATATTGGTCTATAATCTTTATCTGTTGCTTTTTCTTATTTAAAAACACTTTATACTATTATTTATCAGATAAAAGACATATTGTTGAGTTTGAAGTTGATCCATTTTTTTCTTTAAATAAGTATATACGAGTAAAATATCCTGTTGTGATTGGGAACACTACCATATTAATAGTTGATTACTTAGGATTCTCCGAAAAATATACAAATGTTGTTCAACATGAAAAATTCAATTCTTCGATAATTGACACAAATGACTTAAATACCTATGAAAAATATAAAAATATAATATTTATTTTGGGTGAATCAGCATACCGTGGTAGACATAGTACTTATGGATACAAAAAAAATACAACGCCAGAAATGCAAAAAATTTTCACGCAAACTAATAGTTGTATAATAAATGAAGTACATTCTCCTGCATCAATTACAAGAGATGCTGTGCCAATGTTATTTTCATTCGCAAAACCGCAAAATGAAACTCCCTTATTAGATGAAAAAAATATAATTGAAATGGCTAATTTTCAAAATTATAAATCTTACTGGATATCTAAAAATGGAGAATCCGGCCCACACAGTAGCAAATACTCTATTATAGCAAAATTAAGCAATATCTTTATCGAAAATCTGAAAGATGATCTAGAACTTCCACAACAATTGATTGAGACAGGTTTTCAAAATAATGAGAAAAATTTTATCGTTATTCATTTAGCTGGAAGCCATAAACCTTATAAACTTGGTTACGATGAACTAGATGTGTCAGCCTTACCCGAAGGAGACGACTATGATCTTACTATTCACCACACAGATCGAGTTATAAAACAGATTTATACAATACTAAAAGAAAAATTGAATGATTTCATCCTAATTTATACGCCAGATCACGGTGAAATTGTCAATTTAGGACATGGACTATTAAGAAAAACAAAAGAATTTAGTAACCAATTTGAAATTCCTTTAATGATATATTCAACATATGATGATTATCCTTGCCAAGAAGTTGAAAGTTATCGTAACGATGAAAATATGATAAACACATCCAATCTTGTGTTTTTATTAAGCAAATTACTTGGTTATTCTGTAAACATCGATCAATCCTTTATTAAAAACGATTTGATACTATCGGTCGATGGACAATCATATGAATATCAGACTATTATAAAACAATATCAACCATAATTGTTTTATGCCTTTTTAATAAGTAAAGCTGCTTGTTAGATTATTTTAAATCTGTTTTCAACAAATCATACAAACTTATTAGGGCGTGTTGATCTTTCGTGATTATTTTTTAGACGGCATGATGTGAGTTATAATAATTCAGCCAAAAACAACCATAACTCGATTCATCATGCCAAGAACAATGCTAACAGATAAACGGTGGGAAAAGCTACTACAAATAATGAAAAATACCGGCCGAGTTTATAATAAATCCGAGCATCGGATGACGTTTGAAGGGATCCTTTTCCGAATGAGAACCGGAATTCCTTGGCGAGATTTGCCAAAAGAGTTTGGTGAATGGAGCACCGTCTATAGACGATTTAATTTGTGGTCTAAAAAAGGAATATTAGTTGATATTTTCAAACATTTATTACAACTAGCGGATTTTGAATGGGTGTTCCTAGATGGCTCAATTATCAGGGCTCATCAACACAGTACAGGCGCTGCAACGGAGCATTGTGAGCAAATAGGTCATAGCTGTGGTGGTAATTCAACTAAAATTCATCTTGCGGTTGATAGTGGTGGTTTGCCTATTTGTTTTGAGCTTTCTGAAGGACAACGACATGATATCACTTATGCAGAAAACCTAGTTGAAAAGCTCGATGAAGTCAATACAGTGATAGCTGATAAAGGTTATGACAGCGAGCCTTTTCGGTGCTTTGTTCGTCAAAAAGGCGGACGAACGGTGATTGCTAAACGTAATTATGGTAAGGATATAGATAAAAGCAGTATGGATAGGAGAGGAGCCTTTATCGCTATCGTCATTTAGTCGAGAATGCCTTTGCTAGAATCAAGCAATATCGTTCAATATCAACTAGATACGATAAGTTAGAAAGGAATTATGCCAGTATGGTATCACTGGCATTTATGTTAATGTGGCTGCCAATGTATTGTTGAGTAATTTATGTACAGCAAAGATCAACAGCCCCTAAACAAATAAAGATAATAAAACTTTAATGCTGTGGCAATCCTTCCTTTTTTAAAGCTGAATTTAGCATAATGACGTAGCCAAGATCTTTTTAATGCTAAGGGACGTTTAGTAGTTTTCCATGGAGATAACTTAAAATATATTTTAAATAATTCAGAATCAAATGTTTGGTACCATGGTTTATATCCTGAAACATAATGCAATAATACAGTATATGGTGCAATTGACTGTTCTTCTTTACAAGAAATTGAAACCTGAATTTTAGTATTATATTTAATTGGTAAAAGTAAAGTTTTATTTTCTAATAAAATATTTAAAACATCTTGATCAGCAAAACGATAAACATTTCCATCGTTTATCATATTCATGCACTGTTCAGTCATATTGTTTATCGCCCATTGTTTAGTGTTTATAAGTAAAACACCTGCATTAAAATATTTTTCTGCGTCAATTGAGTATAAATCTTTTATAGTATTTTTCATTACGTTATCATCAGGTATAACACCCGCGATATTATCCTTTAATTCAGTATTGTATAATGCGTCGATCCGTTTTAAACATAAAATATCACTATCAAGATACAAGAATTTTTCTGTTTCATCTTTCAATACATCAGGAATAATAAATCTAACACATGACATTGCAGATAAATAGCCTAAAACTAATGTTTCTGAATTAATTCGAAAATTACTGTTGAGGTAATATATTTTTATTGTAGTTGTTGCACTTACCAACTGTTTAAATTTTTCCAAATTAGCTGGAGATATTTGATCTGTAAATAGATGAAAGCATAAATGTATATCAGGATTATTGCAGATAACTGAAGAAATAGTAACGCCTGCTGGCATTGCATAATTATCATCGAATGCTAGCGCTATGTGCCTCATATCTAAGTTTTTTTCTTCTAATACTTTAAAAACCTGAACTCCACTGATGTATTTATTTGAGTTAAACATTTATTACTTTTAGTTAAAGGACTTTCTTATATTCTAAATAAAATATAATCATGTGTAAATTTATTTAATTTTACTCAATTTTTTAATCTATATTTTAATAAGGATTAAATATATAATTAGCCATATATTTTTAATATCTAAATCATCTACATGTTTAACGTTAATAAATTTATTGATCAAATAAAACCTCTTTTTAATAATTATGATCCTAAATACTCAACACTTAATATTGCTTTAGGATTTGATGATAATTATGCAATTCCTGCGGGGATTGCGATGTTATCAGTAATAAAAAACACGCCAAGCTATAATCTAAGTTTCCATTTATTTATTGACCAGGTTTCCGAAATCAATCTTGATAAATTCAAAAAATTAAGTAGTAATAACGTTTCAATTACACTCTATTATTTGAATAGTAATTTCATAATTAATCCCAAAACTTTAGTTTTACATATTGCTACAATATCAACTTGTATTCGTTTTATCATGCCGAAATTATTAGAAACCATAACTGATAAACTAATTTATCTTGATAGTGATGTAATATGTTTACAATCATTAGCTAAAATAGCTGAATATAACATTGAAAATTATATTGCTGGAGTTGTTAGTGACACAAAAGATATGCAACAGACAATTAGCAGAATGTATCATATCGATTCAACTAGATATTTTAATGCCGGCGTTCTTATAATAAATACAAAAAAATGGTGTGAAGAAAATATTTCAGAAAAAGCACTTGAGCTAATTAATGATGGAAATATATATAAATTCGCAGATCAAGACGTTTTAAATATTTTGCTAGAAAAGAAAACACTCTTACTTCCTATAAAGTTCAATACAAAAATAAAAATTTCAATTGATGCTCATCAAGAAAAAAATATTAGACCTTATACAGTAATTTTGCATTATATTTCACAAAATAAGCCTTGGTTTAAAGTCTATCAATCTGAAATCTTCAAGCATTATTTTCAATTATCACCATGGAAAGATGAAGAGTTACCTTTGAGTGGAGACAGTTCGTCAATAAGAAATTATGCTAAATACTTAATGAAGCATAGAGCTTATTACAAAGCTATTTACTATTATGGTGTTTACTTAAAATATAAGTTATTCTTAAAAAAATAATTATTAATAAAAATATTATATGATAAATAATAATGCTCCTATTTCGATAATTATACCTTGTTATAATGTAGAAAATTACATTGCTAATTGTCTGGACTCATTAATTCATCAAAGCTGTTTACCCGAAGAAATTATTTGCATAGATGATGGTTCAACTGACGATACACTATTAATTATCCAAAAATATTCATCAAAATTCGATTATATAAGGATTATTCGCCAGACAAATCAAGGAGTTAGTGCTGCTAGAAATAAAGGTGTAGAGCTAGCAACTAGTAAGTATATTTTATTTATCGATTCGGATGATATTCTAAATACAAATCTATTTTATCAATTTAAATATTCAATAAAGACCGAACCTAACTTAAATGTATTTTACTTTGACTATACAACTTTTAAGGTTAACCTACCCATAGATGCAACAAATAAAATTATGGATATAGAGCCAACAGTTTTTAAATCGGGTACAGAATTACTAAATTATTTATTAGAAAAAGTAAATTACTCTGGTGTAGTATGGAGATACATTTTTAAACGGCAACTATTCACAAAAAAGTTTAGTGGAACTAATCATGAAGATCATTTGGTATCACTTGCTATTATGACTAACGCAAAAACATCCTATTATTTTAATAATAAGGATGCACATTTTCACCGAGTTCGCTCTTCCTCGTTATCAAATTTCTGTATTGATAGTATATATACTGAAACTTTAAGAAATGTTTTAAAAAAATGTATACAACAAATTAATGATTTACCATTATCAGATAAAGCAAAACTCAATTATATTTTGGTTATGAATGTAACTTATTTAGAAACTATTTTAAGATCCAATATAATTAAAGCAAAACAAGAAAAAGATGCAATAATTAAGGAATTAGGTTTATTGAAAATATTAATTCGCATTTATACAAACAACAAACCTAATGTTATAAGAAATATTTTCTATATCTTAAAATTCTTAAAACAACACGATTGTTTTCTTCCAACGAAAAAAGCACTATTAAAATGCGCAATTACCAAACGATATCCAAAATTAGATATCAAAAAAAATTACCAGCAATATTCTTCATTAGATAAATTTTAGTAATTACTTATTAAATCAAAATGTTAAAAAATTAATTAATCGTTAAAATTACTTTTATATAACTTTGTATACATACCGTTCATATTTAATAATTCAGAATGAGTTCCCTTTTCAATAATTCGGCCTTCATTCATAACTAGTATCTCATCTGCATTTTCAATAGTCGACAATCTATGAGCAATGACAATAGACGTTCTCCCCTTTTGTAATTCATCTAAAGCTTTTTGTATTGCTCGTTCTGATTCAGTATCTAAAGCAGATGTAGCTTCATCTAAAATAAGGATCGGATTATCTCTCAATAAAGCTCGAGCTATTGCAATACGTTGACGTTGTCCTCCCGATAACAATACACCATTTTCGCCAACTAATGTGTTAAAACCTTTATCAAACTGTTTTATAAAATCATAAGCGTTAGCTTTTTTGGCTGCCTCTTCGATTTGATGCTGGGAAAATTCGCCGAATTTACCATATGCAATATTATTCGCAATTGTATCATTAAATAAATGAACATTTTGAGATACTAACCCAATCTGATTTCTTAAACAATATAAGGTAAACTCCTGTATATTAACACCATCTATAAAAATCGTACCCTGTGAAACATCATAAAAACGAGTAAGTAAACTTGCTATCGTAGTTTTACCTGAACCTGAACGTCCCACTAAAGCGACTGTTTTACCAGCAGGAACAGAAAAACTAATGTTTTGTAAGGCCAAATCATGTCTAGTTTCATAACCAAATGATACATTTTTAAAAACAATATTTCCTTTTACTTTTTCAATATTTAAAGAGCCATTATCATTTTCTATTGGCTGTTCTAATATGGCAAACAATGTTTGACAAGCGGCCATACCTTTTTGAAACCCCGCATTTACACTAGTTAAACTTTTGATTGGTTGCATCAAAGCAACTAATGAAGAAAAAACAACAGTAAATTCCCCTGGAGTTATATTCAAGTTGGGATTGCTTGCAGTTAATAATACAAATGCAATGGCAAAAGAAATAACGACCTGAACAATTGGTGTAGATAATGCAGAAACAGAAACCAACCTCATGCTGTCGCGCCGGAATTTATTACTTACTTTGTCAAAACTTTGGGATTCTTCCTCTTGAGCTCCAAATATCACTATTTCTCTGTGTCCTTTTAGCATTTGCTCAACAGCCATAGTAACACTGCCCATTGAGTTTTGCATATTTTTAGCCAAGCGTCGAAACTTAACCGAAATAAACGTTATTAGTCCAATAACTATTGGAGTGATGATAATTAAAGACAAAGACAACTGCCAGCTATTGTAAAACATCGTATAAAATAAGCCGCAAATGAATGCTGACTCACGAATAATAGTAATTAAAGCATCCGATGACGATGCTGCAACTTGGTCAGTATCATAAGTAATTCGTGACAACAAACGACCTGTTGAGTTTTGATCATAAAAACTAACAGGGGCATCTACAAAATGACTAAATAGCCTTTGTCGAATGTTCATCACTATTTTACCCGAAATCAATGACAGAAAAATAGAATAACCATAATTTGCAATCCCTCGTAATAAAACTAATCCAAAAATATAAAAAGGTGCCATCAATAAAAAATCTTGATCATTCATTGAAAAACCGCGATCAAGTAATGGGCGCAGTAAAGCAATCAATGAGGTATCAGCAAAAGCACTGGCAACAAGTAAAATAACAGACAAGAATAAAATAAATTTATGCTCTGCAATTAATGGCCATAGTTTTAAAAAAGTTCTCCATGTTGATGAATCTTTATCTAAATGATGTTGATATTTAGGTTTACTTGGTTTAGTCATATCATCTATTATCTATTTTGAATTATGTTTAAGAATTAAATTGCATTTTATGCATTTGAGCATAAATTCCACCTAAATTGATTAATGATTGATGGTTTCCATCTTCAATAACCTTTCCATCATCAATAACTAAAATTCGATCTGCTTTTTCAATAGTAGATAGACGATGGGCAATTATAATTGACGTTCTGTTTTTTTGTAGAATTTCTATAGCATCTTGAACAAGTCGCTCAGATTCATTATCTAATGCAGAAGTAGCCTCAT
The DNA here is from genome assembly GCF_001690345.1 of Gilliamella sp. Gris3-2. NCBI lineage: Bacteria > Pseudomonadati > Pseudomonadota > Gammaproteobacteria > Orbales > Orbaceae > Gilliamella > Gilliamella sp. Gris3-2. The sequence goes on along the minus strand of NZ_LZHB01000035.1, from coordinate 5,091 downwards.
CAAAAATTAAAACTGGATTATCACGCAATAAAACACGGGCAATTGCAATACGTTGCCGTTGACCACCAGATAACAAAATGCCATTATCACCGACTTCAGTATCTATCCCTTTTTCCAACTTATCAATAAATTCAATTGCATTAGCTAGTTTAGCAGCTTTAATTATATCATCTCTACCATGCAAATCTTTTTCACCGTAAGCAATATTTTCAGCAATTGTTCCATTAAATAAATGTACATTTTGAGAAACATAACCAATTTGCTTGCGTAATGAGCTCAATGTATATTCCTTAATATTTATAGAATCTAATAATATTTCACCGTGTGAAACATCATAAAAACGAGGAAGTAAACTCGCAATTGTAGATTTACCTGCACCTGAACGACCTACTAATGCTATCGTTTGCCCAGCCCTAATTTTTAAAGAAATATTATTAAGTGCCGGTGTATGTCGAGTAGGGTAAGTATAAGTTACATTTTTAAACTCAATATCCCCTTTAACTTTTTCAGCAACAATAATGCCATGATCATCCTCTAATGGAGAATTCAAAAGATCAAATAATGATTCACAAGCAATCGCTCCTTTTTGCAGCTCAACATGCAAACTTGTTAATTCTCGTAAAGGGCGCATAACGGCAACCATTGCAGAAAAAACTACAGTAAAAGATCCTGGAGTAATATCTAAATTTTGGCTAGCAACTAGATAAAGAATAAAACCCAATCCTAAAGTGGCAACCAACTGAATAATCGGAGTAGACAATCTGGAAACCACTTCTATTTTTAGCATTCCTCGCCTAACACAATCTGTTATGTAGCTAAAATTACGTTTCTCATACTCTCTAGCATTGAAGATCAAAATTTCTTTATGTCCTTTCAACATTTCATCACTTGCTGTGGTAATTTGTCCCATTCCTTGTTGCATTGATGCAATTGTTTGCCTAAATTTTTTAGCAATAAATTGTGCAATAAAAATGATCAATGGAACTAAAATAATAAGCACTGAAGCTAATTTCCAACTTCCATATAACATAACTATGCATAATCCGATCGCATATGTTATCTCTCGAATAAGTATGATTAATGCATCAGAAGAGGCTTTTGATAACATTTGAGTATTAAAAGTTATAACAGAAACAAGATCACCAACAGATTGTCTATCATGGAAACTTATAGGACTTCTGATTAAATGATTAAATATCATTTGCCGAAATTTAGTTACTACTTTTCCAGATAACCAAGAAAGACAATACGTGGATATGTAATTAGATAAACCTCTTAGCAAGATCAAGCCAATAATTGCAATCGCAATTATAATTAATAGAGAATAATTCTTATCCATTAGTCCATGATCAAGCAACGGTTTGGTGAGTGATATTAAAGTTGCATCTGTAGCCGCATTTAACAAAAGTCCAATAACTGCAACAATTAATGCTTTTTTATATGGACTTATAAACGGCCAAAGTTTCTTTAAAGTCGTAATTGAATTTAGTTTTTGAGACATAATAAAGTATTTCAATAATAAAATTACAGAGCATTATACTATAAATAGAAACTTACTCGTTAATTTTATTGTAAGCTTGATAAAATAAGTAAATGCAGAAATAAAAACATAAGTAACAACAATTTTGTATTATTTTTTTACTTTTATTTTAATACCTAAAAAACAAATAAAATAATATTTATTTGCATTCCAAATACCAAACAAGCGCTGTCTCTTCGTTAAAAATAATTCATTTATTTCACCTATTTTATGATATTGCTTATTAGATAATAAAATTAAATAACGATCATTAGGGAAATGAAATTTAAGATTAAATAGATTAGCAATCTTGGTCGACTTATTTAAAGCAAGTACCCTTTCTTTTTTTGGTAAGCGACGTAAAGACTCATAAATTTTTTGTTGAAACAAATCAACTAAAATAGGTTTAAATTTATCAAATAAATTCCATTTAAAAACGAAATGAAGTAAATGCTCAAAACATAATAACGAATCTAGTTCATGTAAAGTTTTATAATAAACTTTACTCTTTTTATTATGTTGACTCATTATTGAGCCACTTCTTATAAGATAATTATAAAACCTTTTATTCACAAAAAATGCAGAATTACAAACCAAAGCATAAGACCAAAAAAACGGATTATCTTCATACCAAAGCCCGTCAGGAAATTTAATATCATATTTCTTTATTATTGAAAGTTTATATATTTTATTCCATGCACAGACATCCATATTTGCTATAACATCATTCGATAAGTTAACTAAACCTGTATATTTATGTTCAAAATATCGTTCGTCCTGAATTCGAGCGACATTATTTTCAAAAACGAGCCGCGTAGAAAAATAAACAAGGTCTACTGTATCTACGTTGAAATATAACAACGAACTTTCATAGGTATTTAATTCAATAAAATCATCTGAATCGACAAAAGTAATATACTTACCTTGGGCATTTTCAATGCCAACATTTCTTGCTGAAGACAAGCCCCCGTTATTTTTACTAATAATTTTAATCCGTTTATCTTTCTCAGTATACTTTCTTAAAATATCAAGCGAATTATCTGTCGAACCATCATTTACACAAATTATTTCAATATTTTTGAAAGACTGATTGATAACACTATCTAAACACTTAATCAAATATTTTTCAGTGTTATATACTGGAATAACAACTGAAAGAATTGGTAACCTTTTCATTTTTTTATTATTTTATTAAATAATGATTATAAATTAAATTCAAAATTTTATCAATATTCCATGAAATAGATAAATGAATTTTAATGATAAAAATGGTATCGGCACAATATACAAATAGTGTAACTTCCCCCTAAAATAGAGATCCTCGCCAAAATATTAGACAGTGCGCACCTCTATCATTTTTTCGTTTTGGTAATATTGTTGTTCATATTGTTCAGATGATACCCAACCATTGACTGAATGACGGCGTATCCGATTATAATAGATTTCAATATATTCAAATAGTGCTTTATTAGCCTGCTTCCTCGTTTTGTAGTAATAGTCATGAATAATGTGTGTTTTGAGTATATGAAAAAAACTTTCAACAACCGTATTATCAAAGCAGTTGCCTCTTCGACTCATGCTTTGCCTTAGCCCATATTGTAACAATAATTGCTTGAAATCATCACTGCAATATTGGCTTCCTTGGTCACTATGAATGAGTACATTTTTAGGAAATTTACGCCGAAATAAGGCTTGCTTTAATGTATTACATGTAGGATTTACGAGTATTGTTTACAGTAATTTGAGAAACTACTGTAATGAATATACATAAAAAAACAAAACTAACGCCTTATCACAGACAAGAGATATGGCGCTTATATCATAAAGAAAAAATAACGGTCACTGATTTGGCAAAACGCTTTATGGTCAGTCGGCCTACCATTTATAATGTACTAAAGAAAGCCCGATTGAAGCTTTTTGTGCCTTTAACCAGTAAGAATGAACGTTATAAAACCATTCGTTATGGAATTAACCGTCTGGTTAAAGTCGAAAAATCGATTGAAGATAAATTAAGGCGGCAAGCTAAACGTTATAACAAAACCTATCTGGGAGAAATGCTACACGTTGATACCAAACGTTTACCTTTACTTAAAAATGAAACGAAACAGCAAACTAGAGAATATTTATTTGTCGGTATTGATGATTTTTCACGTGAGCTTTATGCGGGTATTTACCCTGATAAATCCCAATTTAGCGCAGCACAATTTTTACAAAACGATGTGTTAACCCAATGTCCTTATACTATTGAATGTGTTTATTCCGATAATGGACGTGAATATCAAGGCACCAGCGAACACTTATTTGTTAAAACATGTAACAACCACCGTATTAATCAAAAATTCACCAAACCCGCCTGCCCACAAACGAATGGGAAAACCGAAAGAGTGATACGAACTTTGAATTGCGATGTGGCATAATCAGCATATATTTAGCGATTCAATAGATAGAAAACAAAAGTTTAAACGCTTTATTAATTTTTATAATACCGTTAAACCACATAAAGCGATTTCAGGGAAAACGCCTTATAAGTTTTTGGAGGATTATTTTAACTGTAACTATCCCCTAAAATAGTACAGCAAAAAGTAGAAAATTCTCTATGATAAAAGAAAAGGGGATTTAATTATGAAAAAAATGACTGAACATCAAATTGTCGCTATTTTAAAAGAAGCTGAAGCGAGTATTCCGGTTAAAGAACTGTGCCGTAAATATGGCATGGGTAATTCAACTTTCTATAAATGGCGAGAAAAATACGGCGGAATGGAAACTTCGGATATCAAACGCTTAAAGGAGCTGGAGGCTGAAAATCGCAAGCTTAAGCAGATGTTTGCCGAACTGAGCTTAAAATCCCAGCTGCAGGAAGAAATCATAAAAAAGCTTTAGTGCCCACAAAGGCACGTAAAACGTGGGCACAGCAACTACAACAAAATCATTCGGTTACTATTGCTATGAGTTGTGCCATTGTTGGCTTAAGCCGTTGTGCTTACTATTATCAACCTAAGTTACAGGATGATTCGGTGATTGTTTCGGTATTGAATGCTATCACAGACCGGCATTTACGCTGGGGCTTTCCTAAATGCTTTAATCATATCAAAAAGCTCGGCTATAAATGGAATCATAAACGGGTATATCGGGTGTATTGTGAATTAAAGCTTAATCTCAGGATAAAGCGTAAACAGCGCATTCCTCCACGAAGCCCAGAAAGGCTATCAGCACCCAATAAACAAGGTGAATGCTGGTCAATGGATTTTATGAGTGACAGTAGTCGTAATCAGCGTCGCTTTAGGACATTCAATGTCATCGATGACTTTAATCGTGAGGCGTTAGGGATTGATATTGCAGTAAGCTTACCAGCAGGAAGGATTACCCGTTACTTAGATAAACTGGCCGAATATCATGGGTATCCATTAAAAATACGGGTCGATAATGGGCCAGAATTTACCGGAAAAACCTTTATAAACTGGGCTAAATCACATGATATAACCATTGATTATATCCAGCCCGGTAGCCCTTATCAAAATGGCTATATTGAACGATTTAATCGTACCTATCGTACTGAAGTACTCGATTTATAT
>NZ_LZHB01000034.1:0-2528 GCF_001690345.1 Gilliamella sp. Gris3-2 | reverse complement strand
TTTTCGCCTTGTAACTCTAAATAACGATCAGCGTCATAACGATAAATCACCTGCCGCTTTTTACTGACATAATAAAAGGAATTTTTAACAACAAATCCATTATTGGTTACATAATAAAAGAGTTGATAGCCTTCTTTAGGTAAGGGTTTAGGCCGCATAAGTGGCATTGGCTCGGTGGAGGGGAATGGCGCAAAAGTCGATAAAATCACGACCAAAACCACGGGTACAACAAATAACATTATCAACAATTTAGTTATTTTCTGTTTCATGCCTTAATTCCTTATTTAGCTGTACCTAACAAGTGTTGATAGACCTCTAACACGGTATGGTTATCGGGCAATTGAGTTCCTTTGGCATTATAATCGCAGCGCATTTTATCCCAACCAGTATAGTCACTTGGAATTGGGGGAATACTTTCAGGGATAATTTGGCTTCTGCCTAAAATAGCTTCTTGTTCAAGCTGTTCTTTTTTCGATAACATATACCAACCTTTGGTGCCAAATGGCGCTTCTGATGCATAAAGCTGACCATCTTTGCCTAAAATAAAAGCCTGATCATTCACCACATCGTATTGCGGTGAATCATGATTACCTAAATAATGCCCAACCCCTAAACGGATACTTCTAAATGAACGCCCCCCATCAATTGAGGTTTCAAAGCCTGCAAGATCAGAATAAGGAATAGAAATATAATTTTTAGCTGGATGCCGATAGGGTTCAGTGTAAATACGCCAAGAATGAGGTGCTATACTGAAATAAACTTGTTCTTTATCGTCAATAAAATAAGCTTGCCCTTCACATCGATAGCCTGTCAATAAAATATAACGGTTTTCATCAAAACGGTACACAATTTGCGAGGGAGGAACAATGGTGGGCTTTCGTATATTATTAACTGGCGAAAGTGCCAATATTCCCAAGATAAAGAACAGATAACTCACCATTTGCCATCGCTCACGATATTGCTTAATTAGCATAATAATAAATAATGCTCCCCCTATAAGGGTCGATAGTATTGCTAACATCATCATTACCTTTCCGCCCCAACCTCACAACGTATTTTGTCCCAACCTTGATAAGGTTCAGGTTTTAGATTTTTTATTGAATTTACCCGTAATTGATATTCTTTATTATCAATAAGGCTATCATAGGCTCCAAATCTAGAGCCATCTCTAACTCTTTTATCAGAAAACGCCGATGATGGGTAAAAAATCTGAAAATTTCTTAACCCATGTTCATAATCAAAATCATCATATTCATAAGATGCGCCAAATATCACCTCATGATTTTTTAAAACAAAATAGCCGGTATTACCCGAAATAGTAATCGGCGTATTTTTTTTCCCAAGCCAAGTATAAAATTCCTGAATAGGCGAATCATCCACCCCAATAAAATAATCAACTTCTTCTCCTGGTACAGCTGCCATTGGGGAAACCATCGCTTTTATAAAATGTCTGCCACCATCGACTGAAAAAACAAAATCGGACAGATCATTGGTGGGAATAGCAATATACTGTTTGCCAGGGTTATAGTAGTTAAATTTCGGTAAATGATAAGCTGTATAAAATCGTTTGGTAATTAAGGTATGAATATTATTTTTATCATCATGATACCAAATCAATCCACTGCAATTTTCGCCTTGTAACTCTAAATAACGATCAGCGTCATAACGATAAATCACCTGCCGCTTTTTACTGACATAATAAAAGGAATTTTTAACAACAAATCCATTATTGGTTACATAATAAAAGAGTTGATAGCCTTCTTTAGGTAAGGGTTTAGGCCGCATAAGTGGCATTGGCTCGGTGGAGGGGAATGGCGCAAAAGTCGATAAAATCACGACCAAAAACACGGGTACAACAAATAACATTATCAACAATTTAGTTATTTTCTGTTTCATGCCTTAATTCCTTATTTAGCTGTGCCTAACAAGTGTTGATAGACCTCTAACACGGTATGGTTATCGGGCAATTTAGTTCCTTTGGCATTATAATCACAGCGCATTTTATCCCAACCAGTATAGTCACTTGGAATTGGGGGAATACTTTCAGGGATAATTTGGCTTCTGCCTAAAATAGCTTCTTGTTCAAGCTGTTCTTTTTTCGATAACATATACCAACCTTTGGTGCCAAATGGCGCTTCTGATGCATAAAGCTGACCATCTTTGCCTAAAATAAAAGCCTGATCATTCACCACATCGTATTGCGGTGAATCATGATTACCTAAATAATGCCCAACCCCTAAACGGATACTTCTAAATGAACGCCCCCCATCAATTGAGGTTTCAAAGCCTGCAAGATCAGAATAAGGAATAGAAATATAATTTTTAGCTGGATGCCGATAGGGTTCAGTGTAAATACGCCAAGAATGAGGTGCTATACTGAAATAAACTTGTTCTTTATCGTCAATAAAATAAGCTTGCCCTTCACATCGATAGCCTGTCAATAAAATATAACGGTTTTCATCAAAACGGTACACAATTTGCGAGGGAGGAACAATGGTGGGCTTTCGTATATTATTAACTGGCGAAAG
>NZ_LZHB01000033.1:0-22432 GCF_001690345.1 Gilliamella sp. Gris3-2 | reverse complement strand
ACATAGGCATTGACAAATGACATCAGTCACTCCTTAATTTAATTGTGTTAAATAAATTTGGGCTCTGTTATATAAAATATAAATGCAGATAAACAAAATTATAAATAAGATAATTGGTTTGTAAATAACCCAAAATAGATTATAAGTATTCATTATCAGGAGACAAACTGATTAAATTATCATTATAATTTGATTAATAATTGAGCTGTGACAATGTTGAAATTCGATTAAAAAGTATGCTGATATTTTGAAGGAAGCAGTAAATTGAAATTTAGCAGATTAAAATTTAGTAAATGTGAATTTAGAGCATTTTAGAGGATGGTTGTGTTGCCATGGGTATTTATATCTAATTGCTGTATTAAATCACGTAATCCATCGGCATCCTTGACCTTAAATAATCGTTTTTCCGCTTCCTCTTTAGTCAATCCCACCATATTGGTCTATTCCTCCAGTATAATAATTGATTATGTTGTTAGCTTACAAAATACTAAAAATTAAACTTAAAAAATGATTTCTTATTAGCTTCTAAATCTCTAATTCCACTACATTTATAGACAGATAATGCCTCTTTCAAAATGGTTAATAAATCCGCCTTCGACATAGTAGGTAAACTACTCGGGTTCATTGACACAATTTCCCAAGCAAATTGTATCGGATATAGGTCAGTAGATACTGACTCACTAGGATCCAAATCGCTAGAGTCCAAAATAAATTCAATATTCTGACCATTAACATACAGGATATGTACCTCCTTAGTAGTTGGTTCAGGTATACCTGAAGGACTATCATAATTCAACACATCACTACAGTAAAATAACCAATACCCTCGTTCCTTATCCACACACCAAGCGTGTTGATGAACATCAAAACTCTTCAATAGTTCAGGCATTTTGGTACCAAAGCGGCGGTACTTATTCCATAAATTATCTAAATCATATTTTTTAGCATCTTCTTCCGACACATAGGCATTGACAAATGACATCAGTCACTCCTTAATTAAATTGTGTTAAATAAATTTGGGCTCTGTTATATAAAATATAAATGCAGATAAACAGAATTATAAATAAGATAGTTGGTTTGTAAATAAACAAAAATAGACGATATAATAATTGATTATAGTGTTAGCTTACAAAATACTAAAAATTACATCTAATCAGTGCTTCTTCATTAGATTCTACATCTCTAAGTCCACTAAATTTATAGACAGTTAACGCCTCTTTTAAAATAGTTAATAAATCCGCCTTCGACATACTAGGTAGACAACTCGGGTTCATTGATACAATTTCCCAAGCAATTTTTATAGGAAATGAGTTGACATATTCCAAACCGATCGCTTGCAAATCGCTAGGTTTCCAAGGAGTAGCTTCCAAAATAAGCTCAATATTCTGGCCATTAACATGCAGAATAAAAACCTGCTTATGAGTTGCTTCAGGTAAACCAGAAGGAGTATCATAATTTAAAACATAATTACAATTAAATAACCAATACCCTCGTTCCTTATCCACACACCAAGCGTGTTGATGAACATCAAAACTCTTCAATAGTTCAGGCATTTTGGTACCAAAGCGGCGGTACTTATTCCATAAATTATCTAAATCATATTTTTTGGCATCTTCTTCCGACACATAGGCATTGACAAATGACATCAGTCACTCCTTAATTAAATTGTGTTAAATAAATTTGGGCTCTGTTATATAAAATATAAATGCAGATAAACAGAATTATAAATAAGATAGTTGGTTTGTAAATAAACAAAAATAGACGATATAATAATTGATTATAGTGTTAGCTTACAAAATACTAAAAATTACATCTAATCAGTGCTTTCTTATTATCATTTAAATTTCTAAGTCCACGTTTATAGGCAGTTAATGCCTCTTTTAAAATGGTTAATAAATCCGTCTTCGACATACTAGGTAAACTACTCGGGGTCATTGACACAATTTCCCAAGCAAATTGTATCGGATATAAGTCGGTAGATACTGACTCACTAGGATCCAAATCGCCACGAGTCAAAATAAATTCAATATTCTGACCATTAATATGCAGGATAAACACCTCCTTATCAGTGGGTTCAGGTAAACCCGAAGGACTATCATAAGTCAATACATCACCACAGTAAAATAACCAATATCCTCGTTCCTTATCCACACACCAAGCGTGTTGGTGAACATCAAAACTCTTCAATAGTTCAGGCATTTGAGTGAACCAAGGATTGTACTTATTCCATAAATTATCTAAATCATATTTTTTAGCATCTTCTTCCGACACATAGGCATTGACAAATGACATCAGTCACTCCTTAATTAAATTGTGTTAAATAAATTTGGGTTGTTTTATATAAATGCAGATAAATAGAATTATAAATAAGAATGTTCCAAGTCAGAATGTTTTGTTTTTTATGTATATTCATTACGTTTTTTTCTCAAAATAGTGTAAACAGCATGACTAATTTCTACACTTAAAAAAATGTTTTATAAATTTTTTGATATACAAAAATATGACTAAGATCAAATTAATCACATTATTTATACAAATATTCAGCTAAAGCAACGCTTAAATCTTTTTTGTTTTTTGTTATCGTGTATTATAGCTAACTAAGCGATGTTTTTATAAATTATAACCAGAATTCTAATAAAAAAGATTGTACACAAATTAAGTTTTGCTTATTAGTTAGAGGAAATTATGAAAAGAGTTTTTATTATGATCCTAGATTCGTTTGGTATCGGTGGCGCTGAAGATGCAAATAAATATGGCGATGAGGGTGCTGATACTTTAGGACATATTGCTGAAGCTTGTGCTTTAGGTAAAGCTGAGCATGGTCGTAGTGGTCCATTAAATTTACCTAATTTAGGCAAATTAGGCTTAATCGAAGCGGCGTATGAATCAACTGGTCATTATCCTAAAGGTATGCAAACTGAAGGTGAAATTATTGGTTCATATGGCTATGCAAGCGAGATTTCCTCAGGTAAAGATACTCCATCAGGACATTGGGAATTAGCTGGCGTGCCAGTTCTTTTTGACTGGGGTTATTTTACTAATACCACTAATAGCTTCCCTCAAGATCTTTTAGATAAAATTGTCTCTCGTGCAAAACTTCCTGGTTACCTCGGTAATTGTCACTCATCTGGTACAGTCATTCTTGATGAACTTGGTGAAGAACATATAGCATCTGGCAAGCCAATTTTTTATACTTCTGCTGATTCTGTATTCCAAATTGCATGTCATGAGGAGGCATTTGGTTTAGATAAACTTTATGAAGTCTGCGAAATTGCACGTGATGAGCTAAATAAAGGTAATTACAACATTGGCCGCGTTATTGCTAGACCTTTTGTTGGCAAAAAAGCGGGCGAATTTGTGCGTACGGGTAACCGCCACGATCTTGCTGTTGAACCACCAGCACCAACGATGATTAAAAAACTAGTTGATGAAAAACAAGGTACCGTAGTGTCAATTGGTAAAATTGCCGATATTTATGCACAAGTTGGAATTACCAAAAAAGTAAAAGCAACCGGTCTTGAAGCTTTATTTAATGCGTCACTAGAAGAAATTAAGCAGGCTAAAGATAATACGATTGTATTTACTAATTTTGTCGATTTTGACTCTTCTTATGGGCATCGTCGCGATGTCTCAGGTTATGCCGCTGCTTTAGAATATTTTGATAGTCGTCTTCCTGAGATGTTAGCGCTTATCCAACCTGGCGATCTGCTTATTATTAGCGCCGATCATGGTTGTGATCCAACTTGGTCAGGTACCGATCATACTCGCGAACATATTCCTGTCATTGTCTACGGAGATAGTGTGCCTGTTGGCTCTTTAGGTCATCGTGAAACATTTGCCGATATAGGACAGAGTGTTGCCGATTATTTTGATTTATCGCCAATGGATTACGGTAAATCTTTTATAAAAAAATAAATAATTTAAGTTTAAGTAATATCGATTTCAAAACAAATATCAGGAGAAGTTAATGTCTACCCCGCATATTAATGCTGTTGATAATGCCTTTGCAAAAACCGTTTTAATGCCCGGCGATCCGCTACGAGCAAAATTCATTGCAGAAACCTTTTTAGAGAATGCAACAGAAGTTACTAATGTAAGATCCATGTTGGGTTTTACTGGTTATTACAAAGATAAAAAGGTTTCAGTTATGGGGCATGGAATGGGTATTCCATCTTGTTCAATCTATACAACCGAACTAATTAAATTTTATGGTGTTGAAAACATCATTCGTATTGGTTCATGTGGTGCAATTAGCCCTAATGTCAACTTGGGGGATGTTATTGTTGGGTTAGGTGCTTGTACCGATTCAAAAGTCAACCGTTTACGTTTTAAAGATCATGATTTTGCCGCTATCGCCGATTTTGATTTAACTTGTAATGCCGTTAATGCAGCTAAAAAATTGGGTGTGAATGTTAAAGTTGGTAACCTTTTTTCTGCTGACCTTTTTTATAGTGTTGAACCTGATATGTTTGATGTTATGGAAAAATACAATATTTTAGGCGTCGAAATGGAAGCAGCTGGCATTTATGGCGTTGCGGCTGAATATGGTGCAAAAGCACTGGCTATTTGTACAGTTTCGGATCATATCCGAAAAGGCGAAGCAATGTCAGCAGAACAAAGACAATTAGGGTTCAAAGAAATGATCACTGTTGCACTGGAGTCTGTTTTATTAAATCAAAACTAAAAAAATGGCAGGTTAATCTGCCATTTTTTATTTTGATCAAATAATTATTTTATTGATATTTAGATATTAGATTATAGTAAATCTCGTTTATTAAGGAATTATAAATGAATATTCATTTTAAACTTAGGGTTATATTTTTCTTACAATATTTTATCTGGGGAAGTTGGTTAATAACTCTCGGTTCTTATATGATACGTAAATTACAATTTACTGGTCTTGAAGTAGGATCAATATACGGAACAATGGGTATCGCTTCTTTGTTTATGCCAGGCTTACTTGGGATTGTAGCGGATAGATGGATACCTGCTAACCGTTTGTATATGCTTTGTCATTTAATCGGTGCTTTAACGCTATTTATTGCGGCTTCAGTAACATCTCCTTTCATGATGATGATTGTGATATTGATTCATTGCCTAGCTTTCATGCCAACCATCGCCATTTCAAATTCAATCGCTTATTCTTGCTTAGAATCACGTGGACTTGATGTTATTACCGAGTTCCCTTGTATCAGAATTTTTGGCACCATTGGATTTATTGTTGCTATGTGGCTTGTAAGTCTTTTAAAATTAGAACTGAGTAGCATGCAACTTTATATTGCAGCTGCATCTGCTTTATTACTCAGCCTTTATTCATTCTTGCTACCATTGATTCCAACAGCAAAAAATAAAACTGAAGAAAAAAACATCATTAGTTCATTAGGGTTAGATGCTGTTGTTTTATTCAAACAACCACGAATGGTTATATTTTTTCTATTTGCAGTTTTATTAGGCGGTATTTTACAAATAACCAATACTTTTGGTAATCCATTTTTACATGATTTTGAAAGATTCCCTGAATATGCTGATAGTTTAGTGGTTAAATACCCTTCTATACTGTTATCTATTTCTCAAATGTCAGAAGTCGCATTTATCTTATTTGTACCTTTTTTTATGAAACGTTTAGGTATTAAATACGTTATGCTAATTAGTATGCTTGCTTGGGTTGCTCGTTTTGGTTTATTTGCTTATGGCGATCCATCTCTTTTCGGTTCTGTTTTACTTCTCCTTTCAATGATTGTTTATGGTTGTGCTTTCGACTTTTACAACATATCTGGCTCAATGTATGTTGAAAAATCGGTATCGCCAACCATTCGTAATAGTGCTCAAGGATTATTTATGACCATGACTAATGGGTTCGGTGCTTATTTAGGTTCGGTAGGCAGTGGTTATGTAGTCGATTATTATACAGTTGGAAACGTTACAGAATGGCAAACAGTTTGGCTTATTTTTGCAGGTTATGCTTTGGTTCTAGCAATTGTATTTATGTTGATCTTTAAAAACGAAAAGCCTAATCCAAAAACTATTTAAATCATTAATTAATTATTCTTTGTGTGGTGGAGCTTTTTCCCACTCAATCAATACGTAGGCAACAATACATTTTGTTGCCTTTTTACTAACAATTAATTATCGTAAAAATTTGATTTACCGCACAAAAATATAAATAAGTGATGCAAAAGATATAGCAGATAAGTATCTTATCAAGTTAAAATAACTCAATTAACAATGATATACATGTTATTAAAAATTTTTTAATAAGCTTTTGATATCATTGTTAGTAAAACCAATGTTATTAAAGCCAATTTATCTCATTTAAAAATAGATTAAATACCTAATGAACGATCAAATGATACCTAAAGTTATATTGCACGAACATGTTGAAGGCAGCATTACCCCTGTCATGGCTCATCAGTTAGCGCAAAAAAATAATATTCCTTTTCCTAGTACACTATGTTACAAATCAGGTCAATACAATGCCAAAGAATATAAAAATGGTAGATATTTGTATGACGAATCCAAATTTGAAGAATTTATTAATACATATGATACCGTTTCTAGCTTTCTAAAAGATCCTGAAGATTATTATTCTATTACTTACGATTTTCTTAATAGAAATGCTAAACAAGGGTTAATTTATTGCGAGCTATTTTTGTCCCCCTATCATATTTGCACAACCGAAGTGAATGGAAAATTAATTTGGGATAAAGAAAGGTTCAATCAAACTCTTTTCCACATGGACAAAGCAATTATAAAGGTACAAAACGATTATGATATTACAGTTAGATATCACGTTATTGGTGTTAGACACCTAGGCGCTAAAGTTGTTTATGATACGTTGTGTTTTATTCAGCAAAATCATCACCCTTTTATTACGGGATTTAATATTGCTGGTAACGAAATGGCTGGGCATTTTGATGATTTTAAAGATGCACATAAGTTGGCTACTCAGCTGAACTTAAAAAAATCGTATCATGCTGGCGAAATTGATTCAGATGAGAGCATTATTCAAGCTCTTAAACACGGTGCAATCAGAATCGGTCATGGTATTCGTGCCATTGAAAACAAAGCGCTTATTTGTGAGCTGGTCGAAAAAAAAATTACTCTAGAAATTGCTTTAACGAGTAATCGGATTTTAGTGAATGAATTGCATGGCGATATTTATCAACATCCAATAAGGCAACTTTATGACCAAGGTGTTCGCATTACCTTAAATACCGATGATGCAGGGATTTTTGGTACTGATATTGAAAAAGAATATAGTATCGCCCAATCCATATTTGCATTTTCACGATTAGAATTGCTTGATATAACGCTATGTGGCATTCAAGCCGCATTTGTTGAAGATATGGTTAAAAGTCGTTTAACTGAGCAAGTTCTTTTATGTTTTTCATCTGATGATAGACAATTGCTTAAAAAATTTATTAATGACAAAAAATATCATCCAGCAATCATTGAACGATTTTTAGAATATCAAAAGCTGTTACTAGCCATACCCGTTAACTAATTTAGTTGTCAGAATAATAGGAGATTTGCATGAAAAAAAATAAGTTAATTTTACCCTTTTTAACCCTATTTATATCTGGCGTTGTTAATGCCGCAACGGTTGATTTAAGGATTATTGAAACAACCGACTTGCATGGAAACATGATGAATTATGATTATTTCAAAGATCAGTCTGTTGATTCTTTTGGATTAGTAAAAACTGCTAATTTAATTCATCAAGCAAGAAGTGAGGTAAAAAATAGTGTTCTTGTTGATAATGGTGACCTAATTCAAGGTAGCCCAATGGCTGATTATGCCGTAAAGAAGGGTTTTAATGATGGCGATATTCATCCTGTTTATAAAGCGCTCAATACACTTAATTATAGTGTGGGTAATATTGGTAACCACGAATTTAATTTTGGATTAGAATTTCTACAAAAAAGTCTTTCTGGGGCTACATTTCCTTACATCAACGCTAATGTTTATGATGCCAAAACTCAAAAGCCATTTTTTACACAATATATTATCTTAGATACTCCTGTTATTGATAGAAACGGCAATAAGCACACGATTAAAATCGGCTATATTGGTTTTGTCCCTCCACAGATTATGCAATGGGACAAACTTAATCTTGATGGCAAAGTTGTCGTCAAAGATATTACAGAAACGGCCAAACTATTAGTCCCTGAAATGAAAAAACAAGGCGCTAATGTTATTATTGCTATTCCACATTCTGGTGTTTCAGCTGAACCTTATAAAGCATTAGCTGAAAATTCGGTTTACTACTTGAGTCAAGTAGAGGGTATTAATGCAATTATGTTTGGTCATTCTCACGGCATATTTCCTAGTGAAGATTTCAAATCATTACCAAATACTGATATCAAAACTGGTAACATTAATCATGTGCCTGCTGTTATGCCCGGACATTGGGGTAGCCATTTGGGAGTGGTGGACTTAGTTCTTGATGGTGATAAATCAAAATGGCAAGTGATTTCAGGTAAATCAGAAGCTAGACCAATCTATGATGTAAAAACTAAAAAGGCACTTGTTAAAGCCGATCAAAAAATCGTCGACATTCTAAACAAAGATCACCAAGGAACACGTGAATTTGTTAGTAAACCAATAGGTAAAGTTTCAACCGATATTACGAGCTATCTAGCATTGGTTGAAGATACATCTGCCTTACAAATTATTAATGATGCACAAATCGATTACGTTAAGCAGTTTATTAAAGGGGATCCTGATCTTGATGGTTTGCCCGTTTTATCGGCCATTGCACCATTTAAAGCTGGCGGCAGGAAAAACGATCCTAGCGCTTTTGTTGATGTTAAAGCAGGTAATTTGTCGTTTAGAAATGCTGCAGATATTTACCTTTATCCTAATATTTTGTCTGCTGTGAAAATTACAGGTAAAGATGTCAAAGAGTGGTTAGAGTGTTCAGCTGGTGTATATAATCAAATTAATACTAATTCATCACAACCACAATATTTGATTAATTGGGATAAATTCAGAACCTATAATTTTGATATTATTGATGGAGTGAATTATCAAATAGATGTAACAAAGCCACCCCGTTATGATGCAAATTGCCAGTTAATTAACCCTACATCTGAAAGAATTAGGAATCTGACTTATCAACAAAAAACAATTGCTCCTAACCAAGAATTCTTAATTGCCACCAATAATTATCGTGCTTATAGTGGTATATTTCCAGGTACTGGTGAAAAAAATGTCAAATTTAATTCTCCTGACGATCTAAGAGTAATTCTTTCAGCCTATATTACCAATACTACCCAAAAATATAGTATAACGAATGTTACCATCGACAATAATTGGCAAATTTCTCCAATTATTAGTAACACAAAATTAGATATTCGCTTTGAATCATCACCAACAGATGAAGCTAAAACCTATATCGAGAAACATTCACTATACCCTATTCATTTTATCGATACAGATACATCTGGTTTTGGTGTTTATAAGATAGATTTGCAGTCTCCTGTTAACACTCAACCTAAAATTTAGTTAGATTTATTACGGCCAAAAGGATTATTAATATGAAAATTGAAAAACTGATTGAACTTGCTAAAACAGCCCGTTCTAAAGCTTATGTACCTTATTCTAAATTTCAGGTTGGTGCCGTGCTAATTACTGAAGATGATGAAGCAATTTTAGGTTGTAATATTGAAAATGCATCTTATGGACTAGCAAATTGTGCCGAAAGAACGGCAATTTTTAAAGCGGTTTCTGAAGGTAAAACAAAATTTAAAAAATTGGTGGTAATTGGAGCTACTGATGGGCCTATTTCACCATGTGGAGCTTGCCGTCAAGTTATTAGTGAGTTTTGTGCTAAAGATATGCCTGTTATTTTGACCAATATGAACGGTAAAATTCAGGAAACAACAGTGGGAGAATTATTACCTTGGTCTTTTTCACCAAGTGATCTTGATTAACATTATTTTTTAACAATAAAAAATAATAATTAGGACTTAAAATTTATTTTGTATAAACAAAGCAATACACTAATTTTATTTATTGATAGTAAGAGAGAATAGTAATGAGATTTGTAGATATTATAGAAAAAAAACGTGACGGCAATGTATTAACCACTGATGAAATCCAATTTTTTATCACTAATTATACCAATGGAACTATCCCCGATTATCAAGTTAGTGCTTTATTAATGGCAATTTATTATCAAGGTATGACTTCCAAAGAGTGCGCAGATTTAACCTCGGCGATGATGTATTCTGGCGATACTGTTGATCTGTCTTCAATCAAAGGCATTAAAGTTGATAAACATTCAACTGGCGGTGTAGGTGACACTACAACATTAGTTCTAGCTCCTTTAGTAGCAGCTTTAGATGTTCCAGTAGCAAAAATGTCCGGACGAGGGCTTGGTCACACGGGCGGCACCACAGATAAATTTGAATCGATTCCTGATTTTAAAATTGAATTAAGTAAACAAGATTTTATTAATCAAGTTAATAATAAAGGCCTTGCAGTTATTGGTCAATCAGGCAATTTAACCCCAGCAGACAAGAAACTTTATTCGTTACGTGATGTAACAGGTACTGTTAACTCTATTCCTCTTATTGCAAGTTCAATTATGAGTAAAAAATTGGCAGCGGGTGCTGATGCCATCGTTCTTGATGTTAAAACAGGTGATGGTGCGCTAATGAAAGATATGGCCGATTCAGAAAAATTAGCCCATGAAATGGTAAATATTGGTAATCAAATTGGCCGTAGAACCATGGCAATTATTTCGGATATGTCTCAACCTCTTGGTTTTGCAATTGGTAATGCTCTTGAAGTAAAAGAAGCAATTGATACGTTAAAAGGTCATGGTCCAGCCGATTTAACCGAACTGGTTTTAACATTAGGTAGTCAAATGGTTGTACTTGCCGATAAAGCAAAAACATTAGAAGAAGCCAGAATAAAACTTCAAGAGGTCATTAAAAATGGTAAAGCTATCGAGAAGTTTAAAACCCTAATTGAAGCACAAGGCGGTGATAGTTCGGTCGTTGATCATCCTGAAAAATTGGCTAGTGCACCTTACCAAATTGCCCTACCAGCCCTTAAGTCAGGTTATGTATCAAAAATTATCGCAGATCAAATCGGGATCGCTGCAATGCAATTAGGTGCTGGTCGTGCAACCAAAGAAGATATTATTGATCCCGCTGTTGGAATCGTGTTACATAAAAAAGTAGGCGACAAAGTTACTGAAGGTGAAGCTTTATTAACGATACACGCCAATACTGATAAGCTTGATACTATCAAGCAAAAATTATATGACAATATTACCATTAGTGATAACGCAACTGAGCCACAACTTATTTACAAGGTGATTACAGGATAATAGCTGTTATATAAGGATTTAGGAGATACCATGTACTATTATCAGTTTAATAAAAAATTATCATTACTTGTTTGTATGGGGCTATTTTCAGCCTCTTGCATGGCCGCTGTTTCCACAAAAAGCTCATCAGTTCCAACTTTAGAAAAAGACAAGTCTTATCAATTTACTATTTTGCATACCAATGACCACCACGGCCGTTTTTGGCAAAATGATATTGGTGAGTATGGGCTTGCTGCTCAAAAAACCGTAGTAGATGAAATTCGAAAAGAAGTTACGGCAAAAGGAGGGAAATTACTGCTGCTATCAGGTGGTGATATTAATACTGGTGTCCCTGAATCTGATGTACAGCAAGCCAAACCTGATTTTATTGGCATGAATGCGGTTGGTTACGATGCTATGGCTGTGGGTAATCATGAGTTTGATCATCCTTTGACTATTATTCGTGAGCAACAGAAATGGGCAAAATTTCCTTTTTTATCGGCAAACACTTACTTTAAAGGCACAGATAAACGTGTATTTGATGCCTATCAAATGTTTGATTTGAATGGTATTAAAGTTGCTGTGTTTGGTTTAACCACTGACGATACCATTTTTCTTGCTTCACCCAAAAATACGGAAGGCGTCGAATTTCGACAAACCTTACCCGAAGCACAAAAAATAATTAAACAGTTAAAAGATAATGAACACCCTGATATGATTATTGCTGTCACTCATATGGGGCATTATGAAAATGGTGAACATGGCTCAATGGCACTGGGTGATGTTGAATTAGCCAGAAATTTACAGGCCGGCGATTTAGATATGATAGTGGGAGGACACTCACAAAACCCTGTGTGTATGGCTAGTCCTAATAAACGTATTACCGAATATGTACCAGGTACACCTTGTGCGCCAGATCAACAAAATGGCACATGGATTGTGCAGGCCCACGAATGGGGGAAATATGTTGGACGTGCAGATTTTGTCTTTTTAAATGGCAAAATCACGTTAAAAAATTACCAATTAATTCCTATTAACCTTAAAAAAGAGGTTGATAATGGTAACAGTACCAAACGCCTTGAATATTACACGCAAGAAATTCCTCAAGATAAATCCTTACTTGAAAATTTAAGACCTTATCAAGAATTAGGTAAACAGCAGTTATTAGTGAAAAGTGGCGAGTTAAAAGGACGATTAGAAGGTAATCGAGATGTTGTTAGATACCAACAAAGCAATATGGGACAACTTTTACTCAGTGCTTTTGTTGAAAAAACCAATGCAAACGTTGGCATTATGTCAGGGGGGATGATTCGTGACTCATTAATTGAAGGTAATATTACTTATCGTGATATTTTAAAAGTAGAACCTTTTGGTAACAGTGTGGTTTATTTCGAATTAACTGGTAGTGAATTAATTGATTATCTAAAAGTTGCATTAAGTAAAAAACAAGGTTCGGGTGGGTATGCACATTTGAAAAATATAAACCTAACAAGAAATGGGAACAATATTGAAGATGTAAAAATTAATGATCAACCGATCAATTTACAAAAAAACTACCGCATTGCTACACTTGACTTTTTAGCCGCTGGTGGAGATGGCTATCCAATAACTAATACATCACCGACTTACGTTGATACGGGTTATCGCGATGCCGATGTAGTAAAACAGTATTTTGAGACTCATTCGCCAATTACTGCGTCTGATTATGAACCAAAACAATTTATTATTGAGAAATAAATATTGAGATAATTATGAGCATGACCGAATTTCAACAAAGTTGTTATAATATTGTGACAGACCCCAATTTGTCACCCAAACAAAAATCAAATTTGCTCGCCTTAGCAGCAGAAAATAATTTACCTTATGTAGATCTGGATGAAGAAACACAACAAGCTTTAAATGACCGCGTTATTTGTGATATGTACGAAGGTCACGCACCTTATAAACCTCGTTATGTTTTACCTGATTATGTGAAATTTTTAAAACAAGGATCACAATGGCTAGAACTTAATCCAGCTGAAACATTTGATGATGCATTGAATTTGCTTATCATCATCTATCATCATGTTCCTTCAGTAACTGGTATGCCTGTTTATTTAGGATGCTTAGATCAAATTTTACTTCCTTACGTTGGTAATCTTACTGAAGATGAGATTTATCAGCGATTAAAGCATTTTTGGATCATGCTTGATCGTAATTTACCTGATGCATTTATGCATGCAAACATTGGACCAACCGATAATATTATCTGTCGGGTAATCTTGCGTATAGATAGAGAGCTCAAACAAGTTGCTCCAAATTTAACCTTTATCTATGATGAAGACATTACACCAGAATCATTATTATTAGTGACAATTGAAAATATTTGTGAAACAAGCAAACCTCATATTGCAAACAACAATATGATCCAAAAAGATTTTGATAACCAAGGTTACGGTGTTGTAAGTTGCTATAATTCACTACCAGTTGCTGGAGGAGGAAGTACGCTTTCACGAATCAATTTAAAAGAAGTTGCGATACGCAGTAAAAATATAGAAGACTTTTTGTCAAATATCTTACCTCACTACTGTCAATTGCAGCTCAATCTTATTCAAGCAAGGTTATACTTTCTTTACAATAAATCAAACTTTTTTAACAGCAGTTTTTTAGTTGAAGAAGGTTTAATTGATCCAAAACGATTTGCTCCAATGTTTGGTATATTTGGAATGGCTGAAGCTGTCAATATCTTGCAAGAAAAAGCAAATTTAGCTGGACGTTATGGTTTTGATGAACAAGCTAATGAACTTGCATTAACTATTACACAATTAATTGCTGAGTTTATTAATAACCATACAATAGATTATGCTTGGAAAGGGAAAGCAATGCTACATTCACAATCAGGCATTAGTATAGATAGAGCAACAACACCTGGATTAAGAATACCATATGGGCAAGAACCCGATCCTGTCACTCATATTATGGCTCTGTATAAACATCACCAGTATTTCACTTCGGGTATTAGTGATATTTTAACAATTGATGAGACCATAAAAAATAATCCCCTAGCTTTGCTACAAATTTGTAAAGCTGCTTTCAAATTTGGTTTCCGCGAATTTACTGCCAATATCAGTGGTAATGATCTTGTTCGAGTTACAGGTTATATGGTGAGATTATCTGATATTAAAAGATATAAAAAAGAAGGTTCGCGAATTAATACTACTTTCTTAGGAGCCGAAGCTGCCGAAAATACCGAAAATAATAGTTATTTATGTCGAAAACCACGAGTAATTAGTCATGAGCAAGTCATGGGCAATCGTTAATAAGCTTTTACCCTTTTCTTGTGTAGATGGACCTGGTAATCGACTAGTTATATTTTTACAAGGATGTAATTTTCGTTGTTTAAACTGCCATAATCCTTATACGATATCATTGTGCAAGGATTGTGGTCAATGTGTTGATACTTGTCCACACAAAGCATTAAGTTTTAGTAACAATAAAGTTATATGGCAAACTTCAAATTGTCAGCAATGCGATACTTGTATTAATACTTGTAAGCATTCTTCATCACCAATGACTTATAGATATAGTGTAGATGATATTTTAATCGCTATTCGGAAATATCTACCGTTTTTAAATGGTATTACCATAAGTGGTGGAGAAGCAACAATGCAGTTACCCTTTATTAAAGAGCTATTCAATGTTATCAAACAATCTAACGATTTAAAGCACCTTACCTGTTTTATTGATAGCAATGGTTATTTAACTAAAACAGGATGGCAAAAAGTAGAAAATGTGATGGATGGCGCAATGATTGATCTCAAAGCTTGGGATAATGATGTGCATAAAAAGTTAACGGGAAGAGACAATCAACGAGTAAAAGAAACGATTAACTATCTGGCAAAAATAAAAAAACTATATGAGGTAAGACTTTTAATTATTCCTAAACAAACGGATCTACAGGATAATGCTGAAAATATTGCCAAATTTTTAATTGATTTGGATTCCAATATTCAAATAAGAATTAATGCTTTTCATAATCATGGTGTATATGGTATTGCTAAAAACTGGCCACCTGCCAGTAGACCCGAAGTAGAACAGTTTGCAGAACAATTAAAACAACATAGCCTACAACATATTATATTACCTAATGTTTATTTGTAATGGTAATAACTTGTTACTTTTAAGTATCAATAAATAACAGATAATTTATACCAATGTGTAAATACTTCAAACTTAGTCAAGATTCAAGTAGAAATTATGCTGCTTGTTTAAGGATATTTACAATAGAATTATATAATATTAATAATACTTTATATCATAACTGATAATACTATTACATTAAGTAAAAAAGATAAACCTGAGTTGGCTTTAATTATATGTTTCAGTTCTATATTGAATAGATCGCTATTAGGTAGCTTTAACTAGATGGTTTTAAATGCAGAAAAGGGACAATTGTCCCTTAAACTAGAAAAATATTATTTATTCTTTTTAAATGCAGTTGCAAATGCATTTCCCATGACATTATTAGTCATTGAAGATGAGTGTTGTTTTTTAGTATTGTTAACCGAACGTTCATTAATGAATTTTCGATTATCAGTTTTTGACGTTGCAGGATCATCTAATCGCATTGATAAAGCGATACGTTTTCGAGGAATGTCAACTTCTATTACTTTAACTTTGACTATATCACCAGCTTTTACCACTGTTCTTGGATCATCAACAAACTTATCTGATAAAGCTGAAATATGCACTAAACCATCTTGATGCACACCAATATCAACAAACGCACCAAAATTAGTTACATTAGTAACAGATCCTTCCATAATCAGACCTATTTTTAGGTCTTCCATCGTTTTTATATCATCAGCAAACTGCGCAGTTTTAAATTCAGGTCTTGGATCACGACCAGGTTTATCAAGCTCTTTGATAATATCTGTAACTGTTGGCACACCAAAATGATCATCTACGTAATCGATTGCTTTAAGTGATTTTAAATAGTTTGTATCACCTAAAATTTCTTTTAAAGATTTGTGATTTTTTTCTAAAATTCGTTCTACAACTGGATAAGCTTCTGGATGAACGGCCGATGCGTCAAGAGGATTTTTACCATCCATTATACGTAAAAATCCAGCGCACTGTTCAAATGCTTTAGGACCTAAGCGAGCCACTTTCAATAATTGTTTACGATCCGTAAATTGTCCATTTTCATTACGCCAATTAATTATATTTTGAGCTATTACTTTATTAAGTCCAGCAATACGAGCAAGTAACATCATCGAAGCAGTGTTTAAATTCACACCAACGGCATTAACACCATCTTCAACAACAGCATCAAGTTTTTTTGCTAACTGAGTTTGGCTAACATCATGCTGATATTGCCCCACCCCAATCGATTTAGGATCTATTTTAACAAGCTCTGCTAATGGATCTTGTAAACGACGTGCAATTGATACTGCACCACGAATAGATACATCTAAATCAGGAAATTCTTGCGCTGCTAGTTCTGATGCAGAATAAACCGAGGCACCTGCTTCGCTTACAATCACTTTTTGCGCTTTCACTTCTGGATATTTCTTTTGAACATCAAGATAAAAACGTTCAGTTTCGCGCGAAGCTGTACCATTACCAATGGCCACTAATTCAACTTGATATTTAATACAAAGTGCGGCAATAACCATAGCTGCTTTATCTGCCTGCCCTGTATGAGGGTAAATCGTTTCAGTCGCAACTAATTTACCTGTTGCATCAACAACAGCTATTTTTACACCTGTCCTTAAACCAGGATCCATGCCCATAGTAACTTTCATACCTGCTGGAGCAGCCATTAACATATCATGCAAGTTAGCAGCAAATACGTTAATCGCTTCTTCCTCTGCTCGCTCACGTAATGTTGTCATTAATTCGGTTTCCATGTGCATCAGAATTTTAATGCGCCATGTCCAATTAATCACAGCTTTGCGCCATTTATCTGCTGGCTGTTCATTAAAATGGACGCCTAGATATTCAGTGATAATTTGTTCACAATAACTCTCTTTAGGCGCTTGTTCAAATTGCGGATCAGCATTTAAGGAGAGTTGTAAAAAGCCTTCATTTCGCCCTCTAAACATTGCTAATGCACGATGAGATGGTATTTTAGAAATCAGCTCGCTTTGTGAAAAATAGTCTCGGAATTTAGCTCCTTCTTCCTCTTTACCACTCACCACTTGTGAAACTAAATGAGCATTATTCCAAAGATAATGGCGCACTTTTGCTAATAATGCTGCATCTTCTGCAAAGCGCTCCATCAAAATGTAACGAGCTCCATCCATTGCTGATTTTATATCAGTAATACCTTTGTCGGAATTGATATATTTTTCGGCTTCAATTACAGGATCAAGCATGGGATTCTGCCATAAGCCATCCGCCAATGGCTCAAGCCCTGCTTCAATGGCAATTTGACCTCGAGTACGGCGTTTAGGTTTATATGGTAAATAGAAATCTTCGAGTTCAGTTTTACTAAGCGTTTGTGCAATACTGTTACTTAATTCTAATGTCAATTTACCTTGTTCTTCAATAGACTTTAAAATTGTTTGCTTACGATCTTCAAGTTCTCGCAAATAGCTTAATCGACTATCAAGAGTACGTAATTGGGTATCATCAAGCCCACCTGTCACCTCTTTTCGATAACGAGCAATAAAAGGAACGGTACTGCCCTCATCTAATAATTGAATCGCCGCTTGAACTTGTTCTGACTTTACGGCTAACTCACTGGCTATAATATGGCTAATTTGTTTATTCATCATGGTATTTTTAACAATTTTAAGCAAAGTAGTGATTATATACCTATCCTTGTTTCTGTTGCAATTCAGATCCCTTGAACTTCTACCTAAAAAAATATCACTATTTTATTGTAGTTATATTTTTTGATTTGGCTCACTTTAAATAAAGCATACTATAAATTTAGCTTCGTTATTTAGAACTACATAATGCGTAATACGGATGCTGATCATCTCTATCGCCATTTAGTGCAGCATCATTCATATTGATATAAATAGGAGAACCCGTAGAATTAGAAATATCACTAGTCCAACCATAGGTTGGATTATAAAAATTATCACCTTGATAATACGCTAATCCCCCCCATTCAGTAATTAATCCCCCATGTACAGCTCTTTTATAGTAGTTATCAGGATTATTACCATATTTATCTTGATGAAGCAGAAAGTTTGCATTACTCAGCTCTCTAAGAGATGCTAATTTATATTCACCTAAACTTCTGCACCAATCTTTTTGCTCTTGATATGTATCAATATATTCTCCTCTATTGATAAACCATTTAGTTATCCGGAAACTGTAACTAAGCATTACGCCTTGTTTGGTTTCGCCTATTATCTCAATATCAACAGGTAAATTCGCTTTGGGTGCTGTAGCTCGATTAGCACCTTTAGATGAGGAATCAGGACCTTTTAACGTAACCAGAACCATATTTTTCGCATCATAAGCCTTAAAACCACCTACAACTACTGCTCTTGGAGCCTCTGACTTTGTAACTGTCGCTGTAATTGCGCCAGGTGCTCCTTTATCAGGATCCGATGTTCTTACGATCCATTTTGTTGTGCTTAGTGAATTATCAATATTCTCGGTAATTAAATAGAAAAAGAGATCATTTGCACCAACTGAAGGGAAATTATTTAAATAATCATCTTGTGGTACAAAACCATTCCAGTCTACCCAATCAAAAACAGATCTATCCCCCCAAGAATAAGCTGGAGCACTATAAAGCATATGTGGACTAGCATATTTGATAGCTTCACCACCTACTTGTACATTAAAATTTCGATAAGGTGTTTTTGTTATAGCAATCTTACTATCTGGGTAATTTTGAAAATTTGGAACTCCGTATTTTGTAGTTAATGCTACCCCACCACTAACTTTAATATAAGGATAAATACCACTTTTTACTAATTTTTCAAATGTCGTTTTTGTTTGATCGTCTGTTAATTTAACTTCTTTATTATTTTCGTCTTCGTAATACCATTCCAACGAAACTGGGTTATCCTTGTCCTCTGATAATTTAATATCTCCATCACCATCAACATCTATAACCTCAGAGCTTTCTGGTTGTTTAATTGCTGCTAATAAACCTAAACTTTCAGGAGTTTTAGTTGAAACATCTGAGCCTAATGCTGTGTTCAAATCACCTGTATAAAAATAGGTATTTCCATTATAGATGACACCAAAATAATTAAATGCTTTATTGGATTGAATATTATTTTCAATTGAACTAATAAAACGAGGACTATTTCCATTAATAGGATTTGCAGTAACAGCCGATAATGCTAAAGATTTAGTTGAAAAAAAACTAATAAGACAAACTAGACCCCAAATTGGCTCTTTCCGTGTAGTCATATTCATTCCTAATGGTGATAATAATAACAACTTATTTATTTTATTATTGTATAATTGCGAAATTAAATTTATTTATGCGATATAATTAACTTAATTACTTATTGAGCAAGAGATATTCCAAGAATAAAATTAAAAAACGCAACACAAGCAATGAAAAAATAATATCATTTTAATGTTGATTTTTAAAGATTATTTAACGTTATTTTGATAAACATTAAAAAATAGAATAAATTTTATTAAATAAATGTCGAATTTTTACTCGAGCAATATATTTTAATAAAGAAATATCGAGTTTTTACTCGAGAAATAAAGATTACTATAGGGAATGAAAATATGCGAAAGAATAATTATATAACAAGAGAAGGTTATTTGAACCTTAATCGTGAATTGAAATATTTATGGAAAGAAGAAAGACCTCGCGTTACACAAGCTGTATCAGATGCAGCAGCCCTCGGCGATCGTAGTGAGAATGCAGAATATATTTATGGAAAACGAAGATTACGCGAAATTGATCGGCGTATACGTTTTCTTACCAAGCGACTAGAAACGTTAACAATTGTCGAACCACACCCAAAACAAGAAGGTAAAGTATTTTTTGGCGCATGGGTAAAATTGGAAGATGAATCTGGTAATTTACATATTTACCGTATTGTTGGTAGCGATGAATTTGATCCTAAAAAAAATTGGATATCAATCAATAGCCCTGTAGCAAAAGCATTAATAGGTCATAAAGTTGATGATGAAATAGCCGTTATCACCCCTAATGGAAAAGCATTGTATTATATTACTGAAATTAGCTATACCGAGTTATGCTAATATGCCCTAAATTATTCATTCCATTTGTTAAATCTAAAAACTATAAGATATGGGTAATTAAGTATATAATTATCAAAACATTTGTAATTTATGTAAGATATTATGATTTTCGTCAATCAACTATACATCTACCCAATCAAATCGATGCAAGGGATACAACTAACAAAAGCAAATACAGTTGATGGAGGCTTTGAGCATGACCGTATATTGATGCTTAGTGAACCCGATGGCACTTTTATCACGGCAAGACAACACCCTGAGCTCCTGAAATTCAAAACATTCATAGTAAAAAACGAAGTACATATTTCGCTATCTCCAACTGAAATGATAATATTTAATCTTGATGAGTTTTCGTTGAATTATGAGCCTACTGAAATTTGGGGTAATCATTTTACTTCATTAATTGCCCCTATAAGAGTCAATCAATTTTTCAGTCAAATTTTGCATAAAGATGTACAATTAAGATGGGTTGGTCAACAATTAACTCGTCGAACCAAACGCTATCCTGAAATTCCTGTTAGTTTTGCTGATGGTTATCCTTATTTGTTATTAAATAAAGCTTCATTTGATTATTTACAACAGCAATGCCCTGAAAAACTCGATATTAGACAATTTCGTGGAAATATCGTTATTCAAGGAGCACTACCTTTTGCGGAAGACGGCTGGAAAACAATAAAAATTGGCAATGTGATTTTTGATATTGTTAAACCTTGTAGTCGCTGTGTTATAACGACAATGAATATAAAATCTGCAACATTCTTAACTGATAATGAACCAATTAAAACCTTACGTTACTTTAGAGCCGATAAGCAAGGTGAAATTGATTTTGGTATGAATATGATAGCCCGAAATCATGGAACAATTTCAGTTCACGATAAAATTGAAGTATTGGAACGGCAACCAGCTAAAAATTATATTAAAACCTTTCCAACAGAAATAAAAACTGAAGCAAAAGTTTGTACAATAAATTTTGAAAATCAAATAATTAAAGGTAATAATAAGCAAACTATTTTAGAGCAGTTAGA
The DNA here is from genome assembly GCF_001690345.1 of Gilliamella sp. Gris3-2. Taxonomy (NCBI): domain Bacteria; kingdom Pseudomonadati; phylum Pseudomonadota; class Gammaproteobacteria; order Orbales; family Orbaceae; genus Gilliamella; species Gilliamella sp. Gris3-2. The sequence continues at coordinate 904 of NZ_LZHB01000033.1, read as the reverse complement.
ACAACATAAAATAGCATTACCTTATTCTTGCCGTGCAGGTATTTGTGGACGTTGTCTAGTTGAATTAAAACAAGGTGAAGTAGAGGCATTAACACAAGCTGCTATTAGGCGAAATAATAAAATTTTAGCCTGTAGTTGTGTGCCTAAAGGAGATATTACAATTAAATTACTTAAGAAATAGCCTTAAATTCAAAATTATCTGAAGTCAGCTTTTGTTCAGTAAATCTTTTCTCTACAGATATTAATCTATCATTCATTACTTTAATTGCTTCAGAAAACACAAACGTTTTATTCATTGCAATAAATGAAGCTTGTGCAATAATACAAAGAGATGCATTTTCCCCTGCTTCAACGACCATTAAACAAACCTTTTGTCCATCTTCTTGTAAAATTACCTCAACAATATCAGCTATTTTGGGCTTGTATAACATTGGTTGTTGTGAAAAATACCAACTTTTAGGCATTTGAGGCTTTAAAAAATTAGCTGCAACAATAGCGTTAATAGCTAGTTCAATCTTTTGTGAATCTGTCAAATTAAGTAACTGACAACTATTATAAAATTGATAATAAGACGTTGCGTCACTAACAGAAAATGGAAACTCACCAAAAACATCAGGAACTAACATTTTACTTGGATAACAAGAACGAAATAACATTTCAGATGAAACTTCAAGCATTAAACTATCGTATTCGCTATCAAAATACCATCGCCAACAATCAGTTGGTCGAAAAGTCATTTTCATTAATATGTTACCCTTATCATTTGATTTAAAATTGGTCAAAAAGATAACATAAATTACATAAAAAATAAATAAAAAGTTAAAATAAAAATAATTTAATTATATAATTTTTAAAAATTTAATTATAAAGTGAAAGGATCAAAAAAATATAAATTGGATCTAAA